>CAMUZE010000043.1 GCA_947165135.1 uncultured Clostridia bacterium | reverse complement strand
ACATAAAAGATAGTACAAAAAAGCAAGAATATGAAGCTAAATTAGATGCAATAAAAAAAATAATAGGTGATCAACATCAAACTACTCCAAGTACTCCAACTACACCAAGTGTTGGAAACGAGTATGCAAAAGTAAATTATAATAATTTTAAATGGACAACGTATAAACAAAAAACTGGTCCATTGCTTGAATATTATGATAATCCAGTAACATATTTTGTTTATGGCCCGGAAAATGTAAGTGACTTAAATGGAGTATCACTTCCTTTAATAGTATGGCTTCATGGCCGAGGCGAAATTGGAACAAGTGGAAATATTTTAGGAAGCGGATTATTTAAAGTCGTTAGTGAATGGAGCAAATATAGTTTAGATACTATTCCTGCAATAATAGTTGCTCCTCAAACTCCGGAGCAAGGATGGGGTCATGAAAGAAATTTTAAAACAATTAAAGCATTAATCAGTTATGCAAAAGACAAATATAATATTGATAGTAGTAATATTACATTAATGGGACATTCTATGGGTGGCTCTGGTGTTATTTCAATTTCAAGAGAAATGCAAGATACTTATTCCGCTCTTGTAATTATGAGTGCTGGATCTGGTACATCAGTGGTTAAATATGCAGATTATTTTTCAAAAATAAAAATGAGAGGATTTGCTGAAAGCAATGATTATAAATATTTCTTTACATCTGCAAAAAGAGAAAGTGATTTTGTTTTGTATAGTGGCGTATCACATGGAGGTATTCCTCAAAAAGCAATGACAGAGGATACTAATAAAGATGGAATATCTGATCTAATATACTGGCTTTATGGAGAAAAATCAAAAGTAAAAACTCAGCAATCAAGTGCATCTAGTGGATCTGGAAATTCAAGTGGAACGGGAGGTTCGAGTAGCTCTAGTGGAAGTTCTAGCTCAGCACCAAAAGCAAATCCAATTACTGATCATGTTGATATAGATGCAGTTAATAGTAAGCTTGCCTCCGTTGTAAAATCTAGTGGTCTATATACTAGAGAAGCTGTAGTTGCAGTGGCAACAACTCTTGTTAGTGAATTAGATTCATATGGATATTATATTCCTTATCAACTTGGTGGAATGTATCATAGAGGTAAAGCATGGGGATTAAATCCAGAATGGGGTACTGTCATTGAACATAAAGGTAAAATGGTATTATCAGGTCTTGATTGTCGAAACTTTGTAATATGGACATTTAGACAAGCGGGCCTTTCTTTAAAAAGAGGTTTGATGTATGACTCTGAAGCTATGATTAGTAAACGTGGAGATAATAAATATAGTGATATAAGTATGGGAAAACCAGGAGACACAATAGATGCTCCAGCACACTTGATGTTAATTGTAAAAAATAATGGAAGTAGTTATACCGTTGCAGAATCAAATGGTGTAGGAAGAGTAAGAATATTTGATTGGACATATGATAAACTAAGAGCAGATGGATATAATGTATATAACATGGATGGTATATATAATAATACTGCTGCATTATGTCCTTTAGTTGCAGCTGATAGACCATATTCAGGATCATGTCATATTCCTAAAAGCGAATTTCCCGCATATTATGGATTCTAAATTATTGACATAATTGATATAATATTGTATACTTTATCTTGTTAAAAACAAGGACCAAGAGGAGTAGTATACAAAAATATTATTAGAGATGAAAAGTCACCGGCTGAAAGCTTTTCTTAAAGATATGTATATGAAGTAGCTTGTGAGTTTAAGTTCTGAAATTAAGTAAGAATTTACGGTAATTCCGTTAAAGATATTAAGAATAAATTAAGGTGGTACCACGGGTTTATCCGTCCTTTGGTATCACTTTTTATTTGGAGGAAAGAATATGAACAATATGAATGAAAACTTTGATGCATTTGATGAATATGCAATGAAATTTGACTTTGAAGAAGATGCAATTAGAAGAAAATATGAACATTCTTATCGAGTCATGAGGGAAAGCGATGCTATAGTTTATTCTTTAGGATTAGAAGAAGATGATTCATATTTAGCATGTATTATTGGGTTATTACATGATATTGGTAGATTTGAACAATGGACTAAATATCATACATATAGTGATAGAAGCTCTGTTGATCATGCAATACTTGGCGCAAAAATATTATTTGATGATAATTTAATTAGTAAATTTAACTTAGATAAAAAAGATTATGCTTTAGTTAGAACTGCTATAGAGAATCATGGTACCTATAAATTATATGAAAAAGGAATGGATGAACATACATTATTACATTCAAAAATAATAAGAGACGCAGATAAAATAGATATCTTATATCAATTTTCTAATCCAAAGATAGTTAGACTTGAAGAAGAAAATAATAATGATATAAGTAAAGTTGTAAAAGAAAAATTCTTAAAACATCAATGTATTGATAAAAATGATGTTAAAAATAAAAATGATGGAACACTTATGAAAATTGGAATAATATTTGATTTAAATTTTGATTATAGTAAAAATATTATTCTTGAACGTGAATATCTAGAAAGAATGTTAGAATATTTAAATAATAAAGAATTATTTAAACAATATATAGAAGAGGCAATAAAATTTTTAAAAGGAAGTGATAGATAATGTTAGATAAAAAATATGATCATAAAAGTGTAGAAGAAGGGAAATACGAAAAGTGGAAAGAAGCAGGGTACTTTAATTGCAATCCAAATAGTGATAAAAAACCATTTGCAATTGTTCTTCCACCACCCAACGTAACGGGAGTACTTCATTTAGGTCATGCACTTGATGCCGCTATACAAGATATAATTATCAGATATAAAAAGATGCAAGGATATGATACTTTGTGGTTACCAGGAATGGATCATGCCGCTATTGCAACTGAAGCAAAAGTTGTTAAAAGACTAAAAGATAAAGGCATCAATAAATATGAGTATGGTCGTGAAAAATTCATTGAAGCTTGTTGGGATTGGACTCATGAGCATGCAGATGTAATAAGAAAGCAATGGGAAAAATTAGGAGTTTCACTTGATTATACAAAAGAAAGATTTACTTTAGATGATGGACTAAGTGAAGCGGTAAGAAAAGTATTTGTAGATTTTTATAATGAAGGGTTAATTTATAGAGGAGAAAAAATTATTAATTGGGATCCAGTTGCTAAAACAGCCCTTTCTAATGAAGAAGTTCTTTATAGTGAAGAAAAGAGTGCTTTTTATCATATAAAGTATAAACTTGAAGATAGTGAAGAATACTTAGATGTTGCAACTACTCGTCCAGAAACTTTATTTGGTGATACTGCTGTTGCTGTTAATGAAAATGATAAAAGATATAAAAAGTATGTTGGTAAGAATGTAATTTTACCTCTTGTTAATAAATTAATACCAGTTATTACTGATGAACATGCTGATATGGAAAAAGGAACTGGTGTTGTGAAAATTACACCTGCACATGATCCTAATGACTTTGAAGTAGGTAATAGACACAATTTAGAAAGAGTAATCATTATGAATGATGATGCCACTATGAATGAAAATGTTCCTAAAAAGTATCAAGGGTTATCTAGAGAAGATTGTAGAGAAGAAGTATTAAAAGATTTAAAAGATCAAGATTTATTATTAAATATTGAACCATTAGTACACGAGGTAGGGCATTCTGAACGTACAGGTGTTATGGTAGAACCAATGCTAAAGAAACAATGGTTTGTTAAAATGAGACCACTTGCTGATAAAGTGCTTGAAACTCAAAAGAAAAAAGATGAAAAAGTTAATTTTGTACCATCAAGATATGAAAAAACAATGAATCATTGGATGGAAATAACATATGATTGGTGTATTT
>CAMUZE010000042.1 GCA_947165135.1 uncultured Clostridia bacterium | reverse complement strand
GTAATGACTGTATTAATTCCAAGAAATACAACAATTCCAACAACTAAATCACAAGTATTTAGTACTGCTGCTGATAATCAACCTGCTGTTGATATTCATATCTTACAAGGTGAAAGACCAATGGCTGCAGATAATAAGACTTTAGGACACTTCCAATTAACTAACATACCACCAGCACCAAGAGGTGTACCACAAATTGAAGTATCATTTGATATTGATGCTAATGGAATTGTTAATGTTAAAGCTAAAGATTTAGGAACTAATAAAGAACAAGCTATTACTATTACATCATCAACTAACCTTAGTGATGAAGAAATTGATAGAATGATGAAAGAAGCAGAAGCTAATAAAGAAGCAGATAATAAACGTAAAGAAGAAGCTGAAATTAGAAATGATGCTGAACAAATGGTATTTGCTGCTGAAAAAGCATTAAAAGATTTCGGTGACAAAGTAAAAGATGATGAAAAAGAAGAAATAGAAAAACTTGTTAAGAATACAAAAGATGCACTTGAAAAAGATGATACAGATGATATAAAGAGTGCTAGTGAAGAACTTTCTAAGAAAGTAATGGATCTATCTAGTAGAGTATATCAAGAAAAAGCAGCTGAAGCACAAAAGGCAAGTGAGAATAATACATCTGATGATAGTGATTCATCTGATTCTAAAAAAGATAATGTAAAAGATGCTGATTTTGAAGAAAAATAATTAAGTAGTGGGACTCAAACTATTGAGTCCCCAACTTATATAAGGAGATAAAATGGATAAATATAAATGGGATTTAACTAGAATATTTAAAAGTGAAAAAGAATACAAAAGTGCAATTAAAGAAGTTAATAAATTATTAGATGAGATAATTAAATATAAAGGAATTATTTTAAAAAGTAGTTCTAATCTTTTAAGAGTATTAGAAATCGATGATGAAATAGAATTATTAACTGAAAGATTGTATGTATATTCACATTTGGGCTATTATGATAATATGGCCGACAAAAAGTTCCAAGAGTATAAAGAAGAAGTATTATTACTTGTAAATAAAGCAAGTAGTCTTACTAGTTTTATTACTCCAGAGATTTTATCTTCTGATTATAAGTTAGTACAAAAATATATTAAAGAAGAAAAGAGATTAGAAAAATATAGTTTAATGCTTGAAAGAACATTTAGATATAAAGAACATGTATTAAGCGACAAAGAAGAAAAACTATTAAGTGATATGTCTGATTTATTAAGAATTCCATCTAATGCTTTTGATGAACTTAATAATGTAGATATTGATCTTGGTAAAATTAAAAATGAAAAAGGAGAATTTGTTAAATTAACTAGTTCAAACTATAGTACATTTTTAATGTCAAAAGATAGAAGAGTAAGAAAAGATGCATTTAGAAAAGAATATGCATATTATAAAAAGCATATAAATACAATTAGTTCTTTGTATATTGGAAAAGTTAAAAGTAATTCATTTATTTCTAAAACTAGAAATTATGCTAGTACTTTAGAAAGAAAACTATTTCCAGATAATGTTAATAAATCATTATATCAAAAGTTAATTAAAACAACTAATAAGAATACAAAATATTTAAAAGATTATTATAAATATAAAAGTAGTGAACTTGGATATAAAATGCATATGTATGATTTATATGTTAATTCATCTATTATGCCTGATAAACGAGTAGATTATGAAGAAGGAATTAAGATATGTAATGAAGCATTAAAGCCACTCGGAAGTGAATATTTAAAAAATTTTAATATGCTTTTAAATAGTAATTCAGTAGATGTATATCCTAAAGATAAAAAAAGAAGTGGAGCATATGAATGGGGAACATATAGAATACTTCCTTATGTTTCATTAAACTATGAAAATAATATTGATTCAGTTAGTACCCTAGCACATGAAATGGGTCATGCAATGCATTCATTTTATAGTGATAAAAATCAAGATTATTTATATGCTGGTTATCCAATTTTCTTAGCAGAGATAGCATCTACAGTAAATGAAGTATTATTAAGTGAATATTTAATAAATAATAGTAAAACTAAAGATGAAAAGAATTATTATTTAGTTGAATTTTTGGATAAATTTAAAGCAACAGTTTATAGACAAGTAATGTTTGCAGAATTTGAAAAGAATATACATGAGAAATATGAAAATGGAGAATCATTAACAATGGAATTATTATGTGATGAGTATCTTAAATTAAATAAGAATCACTATAGTCCAATTGTTAAAGTAGATGATACTATTAAGTATGAATGGGCTAGAATTCCTCATTTTTATACATCATTTTATGTCTATAAATATGCTACAGGATTTATTTGTGCATTAATTATTGCTGATAATTTATTAAAAGATAATAAATTCAAAGATAAATATATTAAATTCCTAAGTAGTGGAGGTATTAAGTATCCACTTGATCTATTATTAGATTTAGGAATAGACTTAAATAATGAAAAAACATTAAATAGAGCCTTTGATATATTTAATGAAAAACTAGAGTATTTAAAAAATCTATAGAAAAGGAAGAGTAGTGAGATATGGCAAAAAGAGATTATTATGAAGTTTTAGGTGTCTCAAAAGATGCAACTGAAGATGAAATTAAAAGTGCATTTAGAAAAAAAGCTAAAGAGTTTCATCCAGATATAAATAAAAGTCCAGATGCTCCAGAAAAGTTTAAAGAAGCGCAAGAAGCATATGCATGTCTTTCTGATAAAGATAATCGTGCAAAATATGATCAATTTGGTCATGCGGCATTTGAAAATCCTTATGGAGGGTCAGGTGGTGCCGGAGGAGCATATCAAGGAAATCCATTTGGCAACTTTGATTTTGGTGATATATTTGAAGATTTATTCTCTGGTGGCTTTGGAGGTTTTTCTGGCTTTGGAGGATCATCTAAATCATCAACTCGCGCAAGAAAGGGAAGTGATACCCTATATGGTATGCAAATTGATTTTATGGAAGCAGTATACGGATGCAAAAAAGATATCGATTTAGAATACTATGAAGATTGTGATGATTGTGATGGAAAAGGTGGACATGGAGAATCAACTTGTTCTGAATGTGGTGGACGAGGCGTTGTAATTAAACAAACAAATACTATTTTGGGAACCATTCAAACAAAAGCAACTTGTCCAGAATGTAAAGGAACTGGTAAAGTATATAAATCTAAATGTAATAAGTGTAGAGGTAATGGAAAAGTTAAAGTAAGTAAAACTATCACGATAGATATACCAGCAGGAATAGATAATGGCGAACAACTAAGACTTGCTGGTAAAGGCGAAGCCGGAATTAATGGTGGACCTAATGGAGACTTATATATTGAAATTAGGATTAAACCACATAAATATTATCAAAGAAAGGGAAATGATATTTATTTAGAGGTACCTGTTACTATAACTGATTTGTGTCTTGGATGTAAAAAATCAATTAAAACTATGGATGGAATAGTTGATTTAAAAATTAAAGAAGGAACTCAACCAGGAGACATTTTAAGAATTAAAGGAAAAGGTATTGATAATAAAGATTCATGGAAAAAAGGAGATTTCTATTGTGTATTAAAATTAATAATACCAACTAGTCTTTCAAGAAAACAGAAGAATATATTAGAGGAACTTGAAGAAACAGACTTAGAAGATAGTCGTGAATTTGATAATTTTTATGAATTAAACAAATAAAATGTAATAATTTAAAAAAATAAAAATATTTTTAAAATAGGGGTTTACAAATATAATTTATTATTGTATAATCATACCCGTGAAGTGACCAAAGACAGTAAGTACAAAAATAAATCTTACCGAGGAAACAATATAATAACTAGATTATAATAGTTTCCTTGTCATGAGGAAACTTTTTAAATACATGAAAGGAGTCTTATATGGCAA
>CAMUZE010000041.1 GCA_947165135.1 uncultured Clostridia bacterium | reverse complement strand
TGTCCATGTGGAAGTGGTAAGAAATATAAACAATGCCACGGAAAGTAGCATAAAATAAGGGTTTGCGAGTGATAATGTTCGCAAAATCCAATACTTAAAATGGTAAATGTTCGCAAAAAGTTCGCATAAAAAATATTTTGAGATTATTCAATCTTTAAAAAACCTTATAAAATAAGGGAAAAATAGATATTTAAGCCATGCGAACAAATTGGTTAAAATGTTCACATAAAGAACAGGCATATTGTTGTCTGTTCTTTTTTCGTCCTTAGCAAAGAAAAGGAGTGAGAACATTATGGCCGATGTAAGAGTCATGAAAAGAGGAAAGGTATATCAATACCAATTTGAAATAGCACCAGTTGATGGAAAAAGAAAGTATATTAATAAGAGTGGATTTAAAACCAAAAAAGAAGCGTTTGATGAAGGAGTAAAGGCTTATAATGAATATGAATATTCAGGAAAGAAAGTAAATGTTAAAGATATGTCATATTCTGATTATTTAGATTATTGGGTAGATAACTATGCAAAACTTAATTTAAGATATTCAACTATCATGTCATATTGTAATATTATTAAGAATCATATTAAGCCAAGAATAGGTCATTATAGACTATCACAATTAGATACAAGAATGCTTCAAGAGATGATGAACAGTATTTATGTACAAAATTCCTTCTCTAAATGCTTTATAGCAAGTATTTTAAAAGTATTAAAAGGATCACTTAAATATGCTTGTTATACATTAAATTATATTAATTCAGATCCAGCTGAAAATGTACATGCACCTAGATATGAAACAATAGATAAAGATCCAGCTCATATTTTTACACAAGAAGAAGTGGAAAGAATTTTAGAAAGATTTAGAGAATCCCATTCAATTTATTATTCATTATTAACTGCATATTATACTGGATTAAGAGTATCAGAAGTATATGGATTAACTTGGGATTGTGTTGATTTTGAAAATAAGACAATTACAATCAATAAGAATATAATTAAAAAGAATCAATTAGGGTTACCAAAAAGAAAAAATATTACCAAAGGACATTCTACAACAGTTTGGTATTATGGAAATTGTAAGAATTCTCAAAGTCAAAGAACAATATCCATAGGAGATAGACTTGTAGAAGCTCTAAAAGAATATAAAAAAGAGCAAGAAGAGAATAGAAAATTTTATGGAGATAGTTATTTATTACATTATGAAAAGAGAGTAATAAATGAGTTTACTAATAAGCCAGAAATAAAAATAATAGATGCTAAAGCTGAATTAGAAGTAGGATTACCAGAAGCAAAGTTAGTTTTTATTAAAGAAAATGGTCAATTTTTAGGAACTGACACACCAAAATATGCATTTAAAGTGATTCATTATGAATTAGGAATCAATTCTAGATTTCATGATTTCAGAGATACGCATGCTACTAGGTTAATCGAAAGTGGAGCAGATATTAAAGCAGTATCTAAAAGATTAGGTCATTCAACTATTGATACAACATATAATATTTATGTTAGAGTAACTGAAAAAATGCAAAATGATACAGTAGAAAAGTTTGAGGATTATGCAAAAGATATGGTTATCCCCAAAACTGTGGATAAACCTTATTTTGATTAATCACTTGATTTTTAGAAAAAAAGTGTTATTATAAAAGACAATTAATTAATTGGAGCTGATGTCTAATGAGAAATAAAGCACTTTTAATTTATACACGAAAACAATTTAGTTTATTAATTAATGTAATCAAAGAGGGAAACTGACTATAAAGTCTTTTTCCCTCTTTTTTGTTGGGAGGGTTTGGAATGATAGTAAAAAATAATGAAGGAAAATTAGATATAACATTATTAGAAGTACAAAGACCATTATCAGAAGCAATAATAAAAGAATATAATCATAAAGAGGTAGTGAAAGACATTCACAACATATTTGTGCAATTACAAGATAATTTTTTTGAACAAGCAGTATACCAAGAATATTTAAAATATACAATTACAGAAGATTTGGAATTTGTTATAGTTGAAGATTCTTCATTGAAAATAAAAAATATCAACGAAAACAATCTTAAATTAGGAAGTGAAATATCTTTTAAAAGATTTACTAAAAAAGATTATAAAAAATCCATAGACTTATGTGAGCATTTATTAATGAGAGTAAGAGATTCATTTTATAATTTAGATGAGATAGAAAAATATATTATCAAAAACTTTGAATATGATAAACCAAAACCACTAACAGATGAAATAATAATATTTGAAACTAAAATACATAAAGATAAATACTATAGATCAAAGAAAAGCGCTTATATAAAAATGGCTTTGCAATTAGGACTTATGGATGAAATAAAAATGGATACTATTTTAGTATCAGAACTAAAAAAATACATTAGTAAGAACATTGTAACGATTGAAAATTAATCCGGAGTTTTTTCGGAGTAAATATAGAACTCTACAAGACAATTTGTAGAGTTTTTTCGCATGGTTTAAATAAACAATCTTATAGATAATGGTAGTGAACAAAGGCCTTAGTTCAAATCTAAAGAAAAGGAAGTGAACTAAAATGAATGATGAATATATAAGAATATTCGCAATCATGCCTAGTGAAATCTATAAGACAAAAGATTTAACTAGCGAAGAAAAATTAATAGCAGAGAGAATAACAGCTCTTTGCAAAAAGGAGGGATATGCTTGGATAAGTAATAAGTCACTAGCTGATATGTATGGAATAAGAGTTGATACGGTTTCAAAACATATAAAGCATTTAATTGAATATGGATACATTAAATGTATATATGGGAAGAACGGTAATGGTAATAAAAAAAGAACCATATATTTATCCAATAACATATGGGATAATGAAGCAATAGTTAATTGTTTAGATAATCAATCTAATATAGGTTATTCTTCCAAATATAATAATAAATATAATAATAAAAAAGAATATGAAGATAATACTCCTGATTGGATTAAACATCCTGAAATGTGTAAGTCAGATCCTATGACTCCAGAAGAAATTAAAGAATTTGAAGAATTATTAGCGGAGTTTAAATAATGGAAGATAGATTAATATACACAGTTCAGGAAGTTGCTAGTATTCTTCATTCTAGCCCAAATTATATTTATGAATTGATTAGAAAAGGTTATTTACCAGCTATTAAACTAGGAAGCTTAAAAGTTCTAAAAACCACTTTAGAAAGATTCTTAATTCAAAATGAAGGAAAGGATCTATCTGATCTTAATAATATTAGAAAAGTAGTTATTCAAGTAGAGGTAGAAAATGAGTAGTATAAGAATAACAAAAAGAAAAGATGTTTACCAATATAGATTTGAAATAGCAAGTGAAAATGGTAAAAGAAAATATATTAATAAAAGTGGATTTAAAACCAAAGCCGAAGCTTTAGAAGCTGGAACAATTGCATTCAATGAATATATAAATGCAGGTAAACCATTCAAAGAATGCAAAATGTCATATAGTGATTATTTAGATTATTGGATTGATAATTATTGTAAAAACAATTTAAAATACAATACCATTCAAACATATACAACATTATCAAAAAAATATATTAAACCTTATATAGGACATTATAGAATGTGTAATATAACAAGTTTAACTTTAAATTCTTATATTACTGATTTAGTTAATAGATATGATTTTTCAAGAGATTACTTTAGAAATATGTTAAAGATTATTAAAGGATCATTTAGAGATGCATGTAATTTATATGGATTTATTAAATATAATCCAGCATTAACAATTAGAATGCCTAAAATGGATGTTGAGAAAAAAGAAGATAAACATCTATACACAAAAGAAGAAATAGATTTGATTCTAAATAGATTTAAAGATGATTCTACATTTATATGTGCTTTCCTAACAGCATGCTTTACTGGAATGAGAACAGGAGAACTATTTGCATTAACATGGGAAGATATTGATTTAGAAAAAGGAATAATCAACATTAAACATAGTGTTTATGATAAACCAAA
>CAMUZE010000040.1 GCA_947165135.1 uncultured Clostridia bacterium | reverse complement strand
ATATTATTAACTATTATTTCATCACTTTGTCTATATATTTTTCCATAAGTAGGCGATAGACTTATTTCATGCTTTTTATCAATATATATCATTTGAACGACATTTAAATAAGCTAATAACAAAACAATAAAAATTATTGTTAATTCTATAATTTTATTAAATATGCTTTTAAATTTTAATTCAGAGAATTTCATACCTTGCTTAATATAATCATCAGCTTCTGTAACAGGTATAACTTCGTTTTCAATTTCTCTTCCTTTTAGTATTTCTAAAATAGAGCAACCAAGTTCTTTAGATAATACTTCTAAAATAGATACATCTGGACATCCCTGTCCTCTTTCCCATTTTGAAATTGCTCTATCAGTAACTCCTAATTCCTCAGCTAATTGCTTTTGAGTAAGATTTTTATCTTTTCTTTTTTGTTGAATAAAACTTCCTATCTTATCATAATTCATATTGCCACCTACCTTGTATCAAGTATATAAAAATATTAATTATTTTTCAACAAACTCTCCGTTGAGTTACAAAAATAAAAAGGCAATTTGTTTGCCCTTTAACTATTATAACCATGATTATAGTCATTTATTAACAATATCAATTATTTTAAACTTTCAGAAAAATAAAATTGTACAAATAGCATTTCATAATATGCTTTTTCTACTTGTTAGAATTAGATAAAGAATACTCATGGATTTCCAAATGATTTGAAACAACATCATAAGTAAATATGTAATTAGTTCCTTTTTCCTTACTGAAAATATTTTCTGTATCATTAGTTTTATTATATTTATATATGTATGTATAATCATTTATTTTTAATTCTAAAGGTAGTGATTCCACATATTCAGTATTTACACTATTACTAATAATCCATTTATCAGAAGATTTTATTTTATTAGCAAATTTTGCTCCATCTTTTTTTGTAAAATTAGCAACAATCAAACTATATCTCCAATTATAATCTTCTTCAACAAAACCATAAGTAGCTTCTTGTAATCTAATAGAATTAGTTGGAATTCTCATATCTACATACTTTTCATAAGGATTAAATATCTTACTGGAATCCTCTGGTATAATATAATGCTCTCCCATAAGAAAAAGTATAATAAATACAATAATTCCACCAACAATATTTAGTTTTGTGTTTAACATATTATCCTTTACTTTCTTATCTTTAAAAAATAATCCAAATATAATTGAAATAGTAGGAATAATAAGGCAACATAAATAAACCCAATCATTACATACCAATGTATTTGCATACACAAAATTATCTAGAATAACTTCCATTATAATACCAATAAAAATACTTAGAATGGATAATATAAATAATGTAATAGACAAAAAGACAATTAACTTAGGATGATTAATTATTTCTTTTCTATTATCTTTCTTGTCATTTGCATTCAACGACTTATCACTTGCTCTAATAATATCAATTTGAATATTTTCTTTTTCTAAAGCACCTAATAAATCCTTTTCATATTCTATTGGAAAACCAATAGGAGTCGTTTTTAAATTCTTCGGTATTAATGTAAGAGAATAATTTCCTATAGCTAAAGCAAATATATCTTCTTTTTTAATTATTTCTTCCATTTCACCTTTTTCTGTAGTAGCAGTGATTTTTTTATTATCAATATAAACAACCCTTTTATCTTTTTGTCTCTTAGATTTTAGAATCATAATAATTACCGGTACTATTAAAAATAAATTAGTTACCAATGGTAAAATCACAATTAAATAAGGTATTATTAATATAAACCAACTAATATTTGATGAAAAAATAATAATCGACTGAATTAAGAATAAAAACCCAAATAAAATAGTTCCTTTAGTCACTGAACTATAAGTTGATCGAAGATAAAACTTCTTATCATTCATTATTGATGTCTTTTTTTGAGAAAGAACACTAATTAGTTCATAATAATATTCATACTTGTTTTTAATCTCTTTATCAAATTTTATTTTTATCATATAATTCACCTCTTAAAAACATAACCAAATACCTATTTACTATTTTTTATATTCTCAAAGTGTTTAATTCTATTAAGATAAATGCTTTTTATTTGTAAATAAAAGTTTAATAGTTCTTCATCTTGTTGATCCATAAATTTAACATTATCTGGATCTAGATTTTTATAATTTGGATTATCACGACTATCTAAAGTATCCTTAAGAATTGATATGTGTTCTTCTGCTCTTGCTAACATCTGTTTATCTAGTTCTATCATTTCATCAATAGAATAAACTTTATCATCTTTTGAAGTCATAACAATATTACTATTATCTTGCATAGCAAAAGAAATATCTTGCTCTGAAAATCCAGCCATTTTTAAAAGTTCTAAATAATCTAAATGTAATGCAGATGAAATTTTTCTTAAAGTTAGTGCATTTGTAGTTTTTCTTTCTCCATTTTCTAATCTAGCAATAGTGTTATTACCAACACCAATTTGTCTTGCTAATTCTCTTTGAGATATACCAATATTTTCTCTAGCTTCTTTAATAATAGTTGCTAAAGTTTTCTCATTTTTAGGCATATTTCCACCTTCCTTATATACTCATATAAATGATTATTACATATTTTGTGTCTTTTTGCAACAAAAAGTGTTGACTTTTAAATTTTAATGGTGATATATTGTTATTAGAATAAATGTGGCTTTAAGAAACAAGAAACAATTATTCACAAAAATATTTAGTAAAGGAGGTAATAAAATGACTGCTGAAGAAACATTAGATTTAGTGGCTAAACAGTGGTGTACTTTAGAAGATATTATGAAACTAGGTCACCTAGGAAGAAATTCAGCACTAAAGGCAAAGAAGACAATTAAAGATAAACTTGAAAAAGAAGGCTATCTAATACCAAAGTCTGTTGTTCCAACTAAAGAAGTTGTAGCATTCTTTGATATAGACATTCCATTTTTAGAATCAAGAGTATCAAGCAAAGAATTAATTAAAACTAGATAGAAAGGAGACAAAATGAAAAAGTTAGGAGAAGCAAAAGAAAGCATAAAAAAAGATATCATTGTTGAGAACCTAATGATATCAAATGGAGTATATCTACTTGTAGCTCGTCCCAAAGTTGGTAAGTCGTTCTTCGCACAGCAACTTACCTATTCTCTCACTACAGGAAAAGATTTTTTAGGACTTAAAGTAAATCCCTCTCATGTACTTTATATTACCACAGAAAGTGAATTAAAGCAATTAGAAGATAGATTTACTCTAATGAATCTAAAACCAAATAAAGATATGTTAGATGTAATTGATTATGAAGATATTCCTGATTTCTATATTCGTGAAATTGAAAGAGATATAAATGATTTAACAACTAACAATAATTCATTATTTATCATTATAGACATGTTTAAAGATATTAAATTTGATACTGACTATGATCTAAATAGTTATCAAGAAGTAAATGATGTTGTATTCAAGAAATTTAAAGATATATGTAGAAAATATAATGCTACATTATTCGTTACACATCATTTAAATAAACGAGATGAAACAATGGGAAGTGTTGGATTAAATGCTGATGTCTCTGGAATACTAACATTAAAAGAATCCAAAAACAATTACAATAAACTAACTTTAATGTATAAAGGTCGAGATTCAGGTAGATTAGAATTAAATATAAAAAGAAATAATAATCAAACTTTCGAAGTTGTAAATGAAAATACAAATGATGAAATTGATTATAACCTTATATTGTTTATAAAATATGCAGTTCAAAGAAAAGATTTTGATTATACAATATCAGACATCTTATCAAAAACAAATATTTTATTAACACCAACACAACTAGGTGGATTGATTCAAAGAAACCTAAGTTTGTTGGAAAAAGAAGGTCTTCATATAACTAGTAAAAGAACCAGTAATGAAAGATTATGGCATTGTAGTTATGAAGAACCTTCTGAAAATAATGAATAAACGTGGCACGTTTTGTTTCAAAGAAATGAAAGTGGCGATAGTGAATTCATTATAAATTAATTTAATGATATTGAATATCGTTAAATTAAACTTGTGATAGTATTCCTCTCTATTTCATATAGAGAGGCAATACTAGAACAAGCAATAAAGGATTCTAAGGAATTATTCCTTAGCTCACGATTGGGCTATGCCCTAGTGAGATATGTCATTATTAAAATAAAGACAAAAAAACATCAAGGAGGTAAAAAATGTTCGATGGAAATCAAGTATTAAGATTTGAAAAATATAAATCATCGGACTTAGGAGGACTTGGTGTAGAACTTGAAGATAGAAAAGGTACAGGAAATTATGATAAAGATAGAACAAAATTTAATGTAGAGTTTGTATCTTTAAATAATAAAACCTTAATGAGTAAGGTCTACTCCACTCTTAAGGAAAATGAAATATATTATGGAGAAAATAAAAAGAATATTAATTTATTGAATGGAGCAATCATAACAAGTGGACA
>CAMUZE010000039.1 GCA_947165135.1 uncultured Clostridia bacterium | reverse complement strand
ATCTAATATTTTCTTTACCAACATAATCTGCAATGAAGTTAAGACTTTCATCAAAATATCTTCTTATTTCAGTAGGTAGCCCATGTTCTTCATCTATAATTACGTGTCTAATTGGTTTACCAGCATTATCTCCAGTTTTATAAACTTCTCCTGTATCCCAAAATTTCATACCATAGTGTTCAAAGAATTCTTGACCACTTGTAATAATAAGACCATTTAATACTTTGGTACTTTTCTTATTTGGATTATAAGTTATATTATTTGAATAAAGATAATCAAAGGTTGAACTAGCAAGAGTAGGACCAGTATAATTTACTAATTCGATATTGTAAGGTGTTCTTTTGCTATCATATTTACCTGATCCTTTTCTTTCTTTTAATTCTTTATCCAATCCACCAATATCTGATGCTTTAAACTTCTCTAATCGTAATGCTTGTTTACCTGAGTACATTTATTTTTGCCTCCTTTCAAATCTGTTTTTAAAATAATACTCTATCTCACTAGGGCATAATTATATGCCCAACCGTGAGCTAAGGAATATTCCTTAGAATCCTTTATGCTTGTAATAGCTAGAGCCAATATTTGAACGAGTCAAATAAAGGCATTCGCTATTACAAGATTAATTAAACGATATACTATATCCTTTAATTAATTTATAATGAATTCACTATCGCCACTTTCATTGCTAACGCAACAAAACGTGCCACGTTTATTCATTATCTTGTGAAGGTTCTTCATAGGTGCAATGGTATAATCTATGCTTACCATTTTTCTTGTTTATAATATGAAGACCTTCACGCTCCAACAAACTTAGGTTTCTTTGAATTAAACCTCCAAGTTGTGTTGGAGATAACATAATCTTTGTATTCTTTAATACATCTGATACCGTATAATCAAAATCTTTATTAGCAATAGCATATTTAATAAATAAAAGTAAATTATAATCTATCTCATCATCAGTATTCTCATTAACAACACTAAATGTTTGATTATCATTTCTTTTTAAATTTAATTCTAATCTACTAAAATCTCTACTTTTATAATCTAAAGTAAGTTTATTGAAATCATTTCTTGATTCTTTTAATTTAATAATCCCATCGACATCAGCATTTAATCCAACACTACCCATAGTATCATCTCTTTTATTTAAATGATGAGTAACGAGTATTGTTAAATTATATTCTCTACATAATTCTTTTAGTTTTCTAAACACAACTTCATTTATTTCTTGATAGTTATTTATATCATAATTAGTATCAAATTTTATATCTTTAAGCATATCTATTATTACAAATAATGGTTTCTTATCATAAGTTAACATATGAATTTCTGTTTTGATATCTCTAATATAAAAATCTGGTGTATCATCATGATCTACTATGTGAAGTTTATCTATGACGGGGTGTAAATTCATTAAATTATATCTCATATCTAATTGATTTAAATCTCCCTCTGTGGTAACATATAAGACATGAGAGGACTTTACTTTTAATCCTAAAAAATCTTCTCCAGTAGTAAGAGAGGAGGCAAGTTGCTGAGCGAACATTGACTTGCCAACCTTAGGATGAGATACAAGTAGATAAACTCCATTTGATATCATTAGGTTTTCAACAATGATATCTTTTTTTATGCTTTTAACATCATTTAATTGTTTCATTTGTATCCTCCTCTTACATTTTTTTAATTAATTCTTTACTAGAAACTCTAGATTCTAGATATGGTATATCAATATCAAAGAATGCTACAACTTCTTTTGTTGGAACAACAGACTTTGGAATAAGATAACCTTGTTTTTCAAGCCTTTCTTTTATCTTCTTTTTAGCCTTTAGTGCAGAATTTCTTCCTAGATGCCCTAACTTCATAATATCTTCTAGGGTGCACCATTGCTTGGCTATTAAATTTAATGTTTCTTCTGCATTCATGCTTTTTTCCTCCTTTCTTTAATTTTTTTGTGGTGATATATAGATGTAATATATATCATCTAAAGAACTATAAATAATATATTTCTTTTTTCTTAATTCTCTAAATGCTAAAACAACATCTTTTCTACTATCATTACTAAGAGAGTAGAGATCAATATTAGCCAGTTCTTCATTAGATTTTACTAGTAGAGTATTAAGCATACCTATAGCACTTACTGATAAATCTTTAGGTAATACATACTCACTAGTAGATTCTTTTTTGCATAATTTCATTCTAATTCCTCCTTTCTTTACTAGTCCGATAATCTGGACACAATATTAATATAACACCGTCCGAAAACAATGTCAACTATTTTAACCGAAAAACTGGACAAAATGATAAAAATGTGCTAAAATTAAATTGTGAAAGCCGAAAAGGGAGAAGGAAGTGATTAAATGAACTCAGAAGAACTTAAAGTTTTAATAGAAGATGCTAGAATTAAAAAAGGTATTTCGCAAAGAGAATTAGCTAAACAAACAGGTATTAGTAGAAGTACCTTAAATGATTTAATTAATGGTAAAATAAAAAAAGCAGATATCGATGATCTACGAAAAATTGCTGAAACATTGGATATGTCTTTACAAAAACTAGTTAAAGCAGCAGGTTATGATGAAATGAGTTTATATTTTAACAAAAATAAACTTAAAGATAGATATTATGATCAATCAAGTAAAGATTTAAAAGAACTACTTGAACAATATAAATCATCAGAAACTGACTTATTAACCTTTGATTCTAAAAAAAGAGATAAAGCAAGAGAAGTTGGTTTTAAATTATTTGATGCAACCGAAAAATTAAAATGGATTAAAGAAGGTAAAGAAGGTTATACATTAGATCAAGTTATAGAACAACTAACTGAAACACAAGAAATGTTAGATCCAATAATGAATAAATATGATTATAGTAAATTACCAGGCAGAAACTAATTTATAGAACGAAAATTTCAAAAAATTCGTTCTATAAATAAATATAAAACGAAAAATCTAGAAAAATCGTTTTAAGAAAAATTTTAAAAGTTAAGAGGTGAGAAAATGAGAACACTAGCTAAATAAGTGTGGCATAAACTTTGATTATGCCGAAAAAAGGAGGCATAATATGTTAGAAATAAAAGATTTAACTATATCTATTAGTGATAGATATTTAATTAAAAATTTAAATTTAATACTAAATAATGGTGATAAACTTGCTGTTATTGGTGAAGAAGGAAATGGGAAGTCTACTTTATTAAAATCAATCTTAGGTATTTGTGAATATGCTGAAGTAAGTGGAAATATTAATCTAAAAGGTAATAGAATTGGTTATCTAGAACAATCTATTAGTACTGATAAATTAGATAAAAGCGTATATGAATTTTTATTTATAGATGAAACTGATTATTATGATAAAATTAATAATCTATATAAATATTTAGACTTGATTAATTTAACTGATGATATATTAAAGCAAAAAATCAATACACTATCAGGTGGAGAAAAAGTTAAAATTAGTATTTTAAAATTATTATTAAATGAATATGATATTTTATTTTTAGATGAACCTACTAATGATTTAGATATTGAAACATTAGAATGGTTAGAACATTTTATTAATAATACAAATAAGCCAATTATGTATGTTTCACATGATGAAACATTACTTGCTAATACAGCAAATATGATTTTACATTTAGAACAAATAAAAAAGAAAACTGAATGTAGGCATACATTATTAAAAATTGATTATGATACTTATGTTGGACAAAGACTTAGAAAAATTGAAAAGCAAACACAAGTCGCAAAATCTGAAAAAAGAGAATTTAACAAACAACAAGAAAAACTTCAAAGAATAATGCAAAAAGTTGAACATCAACAAAATACAATTTCAAGAGCAGATCCACATGGTGCTGCAGTATTAAAAAAGAAAATGCATTCTTTAAAATCACAAGAGAAAAGATTGGATGAAACTGAATTAACTGAAATACCAGATGTTGAAGAAAGCATTAGTTTCTTTTTTGAAGATGTTGAAATACCAAGAACAAAGAATATTATCAATTTAAATATTGATGAGTTAAAAGTATCTGATAAGTTATTATCTAAAAACATAAAGTTAGATGTAATTGGTAATGTGCATTTATGTATCATAGGTAAAAATGGCGTTGGGAAATCTACTTTAATAAAATTAATTTATAATGAATTAAAAGATAGAAATGATATTAAGGTTGGGTATATGCCGCAAACTTATGATGACATCTTAAATAATTATAAATATGTATTAGATTTTATATGTCCAAATGGTAGTAAAGATGAAATTACAAAAGCAAGAATGTTTTTAGGAAATATGAAATTTACTAGAGAAGAAATGATTAGTGATATCAAAGATTTAAGTAATGGGACAAAAGCAAAATTATTTCTTGTTAAATTAGTATTAGATAAATGTGATGTTTTAATACTTGATGAACCTACAAGAAATGTAAGTCCATTATCAAATCCAGTTATTAGAAATGTTTTAAATGAATATAAAGGTACTATAATTAGTGTATCTCATGATAGAAAATATATTAATGAAGTAGTAAATGCCCTTTATATTCTGACACCAGATGGATTAGTGAAAGAAAGATAAGGAGGTATCTATGGGGAAAGTAATATTAGTATGTGGTAAAATTTGTAGTGGTAAAAGTTATTATTCAAAGCAATTAAAAGATTCATTAAATGCAGTAATAATTTCACCAGATGAAGCTACTTATGAATTAATAAATAATGAGCAAGGAGAGTTTTATAATGTATTCTCAGAAAGATTAAATAAGTACTTAACCAGAAAAGTTGGTGAAATTGCAAAAGCAGGTGCTAATGTAATTTTTGAAAGAGGGCTTTGGTCAAGTAAAGATAGAAAAGAAATAAAAGAATA
>CAMUZE010000038.1 GCA_947165135.1 uncultured Clostridia bacterium | reverse complement strand
GAAAAAACAATAATATATCCATTTGATTATAAAATCAATAAAAGTCAAAATGAAACAATAACTTTAGAAGAATAAAGCATTGATATACTTTATTCTTTTTATTGTATTTATATGATATAATTATTATTGATAATAGGAGTATCAAGTATGGAAAAACTAACATTAGAAAAGTTTTTAATAATCAAAAAAAAATTATCTGTTGTAATAGAAGTACTTAGCAAAGAATATGCTGATAGAATCGAAACATTTAATTATGAAGAAATAGCTAAGATTATAAATGATAGATATATTACTATCCAGAAGGAATTATATGATTATGATTTAAGTGATATTCCTTTTGAAGCGTGGAAAGATGTTGTAATTATTGGGACTAAAGATCACATAGCTGATTTTTCAAAAACAAAAGCAAATATAGATTTTAATATTGTTGAATGTGATGGATATGCAAATTTCAAAGGCTGCAATGTTAGAAATACAGATAATCTTTATGGTTATCATTATCCAGAAATGTTTGACAAAGAGGTAGTAGAATCAAAAAATAGTTATTTTATAAGTGATTTATTTGATGAAGAATTTAAAAACAAATATTATAATAATCTACTGGAAGTAACTGATTTGGTTTCTTTATCTTCTGAGCAAATAGATGAGTTAAAACAAAAAAAATGGCATTATAAATTAAAAGTTGGTTTTAAATATGATTATATGTGGGCAATATTTCCTCTTGAAAAATGCATACAACTTTATAATACATCGTTAGAGGAATATGAAGCAGTTGGGGAAATTATAGATATATTTAGGTATTCTAGCAATAGATTTTTTCAGAAATTTGTTAGTGAAATAAATAATATAGATGCTAGTCAAATCAAGAATATGTGTTTTGATTTTGTAAGAGCAAATATATATAGTTATGATGGGAATAATAGAAGATTAGAAGACTACCCTCCATTATTTAAAAAAGAAAATCCTAATTTATATTTAGAAGGCGTTAATATTCCTGATGATGTTAAAAAAAGATACTTCGAAAGATGTCTTACAATACAAGATTATCTTGATTATACTGATACTTTTGATAATATAGTTATTGATTACTTTATGAATTCTAGTTTAGCAAAAACAATTAATGAAAACTTTGGACCCGGAGAATTTCAAAAACTCGTTGCCAATCACAGAGATGTATTTGAATATCTTAATGTAAACGATAATCGTTTTTTAACTACAAGTTCTTATTGGCAAAGTGTTAGAGAAAATGCAGAATTAACTTTTATTGATGCAGTAAAAAATTATTATATTCAAAATAAAAATCTAGAAGGATTGGAAGAAAAAATTAATGAAGATGGAACAAAAGAATACATTCTACCAAATTGGTTATCTTCACTAAATTTTGTGGTTAAAGGTAAAATATCGACTAAAAAAGATTTGCTAGAATATAATGAACATGTAATATTAGAAGATAGGTTCCAGTATAGAATGTTAAATACATTAAATATAGATAATATCAAAAAATTCGATGCTGAAACTGGTTTTTTTACAAAAATAGAAGAGAGAAATAGTTTACAAATGCTTGATGCATTTGAATATTTTATTATGGATACTTATAATAGTCCACTAACCGTAAATAGGGGAATAGATTTTAAAGGTGGTATGCTTTCATATGATGAATTTAAAAATATGATGGCAAAAACTTTGGATTACATGAGAAGAATTAATATATTTACTGATTATCCTGATTATGAATGGATGAATGGAGGAAGTTTTAGTAAAGAACATCCAGAAATATTTATTGATAAGAATGCCCCATCAGAACTTAGAAGTGCCTTTTACAGAAGAGGTATAACCCCAAAAACACTATTTCATCATTGGGAATACATCCCATATTTGTTGAAGACTGACTTGAAAAATACAATTAGATTAAATATGACATTACTTTCTAGAGGCCCTGCAGTACCATCACTTAACCTAACATATTTACCAGCAGAAGAAGACTTTATTTTACAGTACTTAAAAAGATATGGAAAAGAAAAAGTATTAAACTTAATTGCTAGGTATGGTAGTATTCTTTCTGGTTTAGTTATTAAAAACTATCATGATGAAATTGAAAATGAAGAAACAATTGAAAAAGTTATTCAAGAAGCAATATATAATAAAATTATAAAAGAAAATGCAGATTATATGTATTTAGAACAAGTTCCAGAATTAGTTAATAGGTATCCAGATATATTTGTAAATTTTAGTAGTTTGAAGGATTATGGATATGAGGTTGAAGAAAGATTAAGTCTTAAAAGACGTTTTTATGAAGGCAAATTTACTTATGATACTATTAAGCAGCATCCACGATTAATTCCACTTTTAAAGGACAAAAATCTATATATAGCATTTAGAAATCAAATAGGGACTAAATCAGGTAATAGATTGATAATAGGAAATAATCCTTATTCTTATGATACAACATATAGTGATTTGGAATTGTTAACAGTATACGGAAATGAAAAATTTTTAGAATTATGTTGTAAATATGGTTCTTATTTAGATAATATTACAAAACATTTATATAAGAATATAGATGTTAGAGATAATAAATATATTGATAAAAAAACAGGAAAAGAAATAAGTTACGAAGAAATAGACAGAAGAATAGAAGAAATAATTATAAAAGAAGTTAGAGCAGGAATAATGGGGTATGATCCTGATTATGCACCAGAGTTTCTGAAAAAAAAGTGCCCAGATTTATTCTTAAATGATGATGCACCTGAAGAATTAAAAAAATGTTTTTATCATATGAGTAGTAATTACGGTATGAGTTTTATAATACTTAATAAAAACAAAGATTGGCTTAACTATTTAAATGGTAAAGCAATTATAACATCTTTACTTAGAAATGCTAGACATAGAAGCGGCTTAGAAATATTTTTTCGTTTATTTGGTGAAGAAAAAGGAATGAAACTTGGCGTTAGTAGGGCTGAAACAGTATGTAAAATGTTAGAGGATAATAAAGTTGAATTAATGAAGTCATGGTATGATAAAACTGGTGGAAAATTTATTCCGGATTATGTTGTTATGCAAAATTTTAGCATAGAAGAAGCAGATAAATTTTTATCATCAAGTACTAATTGGAGTGCTTTAATGAAAATTAAAAGATTTTCATGGAGTCCAAATGGAAGAGATGCAATGTTAAAAATTGCGTACGCTTTTGGAGTTTTTGATAACGATAAGCGCGGATTTAAAAAAACAATGGAATTATTGACTGATATTCCAAGAAAAATAGATGCAGATAAAGGATACATAATTGGTAGAATTGATGATGTAATAGATAAATATAGTAATCGCCCTAAATATTTTCGCGTTAAAGTGTCAAGAAATTTAGATGGAAATAGTCGAGAGATGACTCCAGAAGAAAAAGAAAGCAGCTATTTATTAACTCTCAATACCGCACAAAATTCAGCTTTTCTTGATATTTTCGATCATAATGTGCTTGTTAATTTTTTAGAAACCATAAAAAATGAAAAAGTAGATATAGATTTTGCTAAACCTATATTTGGACAAATATACAGAAAAAATGATGATGGTTCATACTCTTTAACAATTAATCCACAGAGTTATCCTAAAACAACAGAAATTGTTAGAGATATTTTAGAAAAAACAAGACTATTACCAGTTTTAAATATGGATAATGCTCATAGATTTTTAGGTGGGTTTAAACTAGAATATGACCCTGAATTTAGAGAATTTTTCTTGAAAAACTATGATACTATTATGAGTGATAATAAATATTTATCTCAGATTGCTATAATACAAAGAAGATTTAAAGAAATTAAAGCTGTATATTCAAATGTTACATTAACCTTAGATTTAGCATTAAGCTATATTACTAATAATCGTTATGAACAAGTAAATCCAGGAAATGAAAGAGTTACTACTACTGCTGCTATACAAGGGTATTCTCAAGAAGATTTTGAAAAACTTCAAAGAATATACAATTATGGAAAGCAAAGAGTATTTAGTAGTATTCCAAGAATTGAATCGAATGGATTTGTAGAACTTAAAACTGGAAAATATCATTATGAAATGTTAAGATTAGATGATCCAAGGGCGATGTCAATTGGTTATGAAAGTGATTGTTGCCAAAGATTAGGTGAACCTGCTGAAATGTGTATGCAACATAGTATGGTAGATAAAAATGGTAGAGTATTTGTAATAACAAACGAACTTGGAGAAGTAGTTGCACAAAGTTGGGTATGGAGAAATAAAGATGTATTATGTTTTGATAATATAGAAATACCAGATCAAAAAATGTGGGACCATGGTGTTCCAAGAGGTAGTGAAGATTTTGGAATTAGAAATGAATTTACAGATGATATATTAGATATATATAAAATGGCTGCTCATGAATTAATTGAGGAAGATGAAAAAGAATATAAAGAATTATTAGAAAGTGGAAAGATAACTCAAGAACAATATGATGGATTAAGACTTAAAAAGATATCAACTGGAGAAGGATATAGTAATATTATAGGATCTTTAAAAACATTACCAGTAGATAAAGGAACACTTTCAAGGCCTTTACTATTTGAAGCTCCTGTAGAATTAAATAGAGGACTATATATAAGTGATTCAAGAAAACAATATATAATTGAAGAAAGAAAAGACAAAGAAGAGGATGAAGAAAAATATGATGGTGAAACACTAACATTATATTCAGATACATACATTGAATATGATGATACTAATTTTACTGAAAAAGAATTGCTTACTCTTGAAAAATTAGAAGGTGTAACAAAAGAAGAATATGATTATCTGGATACATCAGTCAATATGAATACCGATAGAACTAAACTTGTTAGTGCAATAGCAAAAAATTATTGGTTACATCCAGAAACGACGCGAATAATATTACATCCAAATTTTGCAATAATATATGATATATGTGGAGATAAAGTAACAATAGGAGATTTATTGTTTAATACAAAAATAGATAATTAT
>CAMUZE010000037.1 GCA_947165135.1 uncultured Clostridia bacterium | reverse complement strand
CATATAGTCAGTGAATTTATTTTTTATATCTAAATACTTTTTACTAATACCAAATGCTGATAAAATTACTAACCATATATAAATATTTGTAAATATGTTAGTTAAAAATTCATTAGATCCAAAGTTGGCTCCATAGTTTATTATTGTAAATACAATTCCAAAAATAAATGTTGTTATTCCTAATGGTATTGCAATACTTTCTAATTTTTGAATAATCTTATCATTTGAAAACACATAGTAACCTAGTATAAACATCAATAAATATATTCCCCATCTATATACTGTAACAACTGGTGTATTTAATATAAATGAAGTACCCCATACTACTAAAAATAATAAGAATAATATTGGTAAATTAATTTTGTTAAATAGATTATCTAATCTTTGTTTTTTATCAATTTTTCTGATTAAAACAATTAATAATGATGCTATAAATAATACATGAGCATACCATAATGGTCCAATTCCAATTAATGAAAATATTAAATATTTTATAGGACCTGGAATCATATTTCCATTACCTGCAAATATATCGCCATAATAATTTGTTGTCCATCCACTTATCCAACCATATGCAAATATACCTACAATACTTGGAACTAGTATTCTTTTGGCTCTATCTTTAATAAATTCTTTGTTACTTTTATTTTTTAAAGAATATTTTGTTGAAATACCTGATACTACAAACAATAAACACATGATCCATGGATATGTAAATACACATATAGCATCAAGTTCTTTTATTCCTTTTACTCCTATATTTGATATTACACCACTTGAATTAAATATATAAAACACATGATATAGAATTACAACACATAAGGTAATCCACCTTATATTATCTAAATAATGCTTTCTTTTACTCATAATTATTTATCCTAATCTGGCAATACTTTATCCATAGTATCTTCTAACACTTCAGATTTAACAATAGCCATTCCTTTCTTTTTGTCACATAAAACAACAACTGAATCTCCTGGCTTAATATCAAACATATCTCTTGCTTCTTTAGGAATTACTATTTGTCCTTTTTCACCAACTTTAGCAATACCTACAAACTTATCTTTCATATATGCCTCCTTTGAGTATAACTAGTTATACTTTTCATACCTTATTATAGACTAAATATTCTTAAAAGTAAACATATAAAGAGTTTGGAACATTATTTATTTTACGAGCAATTATAACTGCATTTATAAGTAAGGGTTTGACTAGATGTTACCAATTCTTCAATTCCTAGTCAAAAATTACTAAAAGAACAATGTTTTTAGCAAAAATACCAACTTTTACTATTTTTCTGAATAAAAAAAGCAAGATCTAAAATCTTGCAAAGCCTCTAAATATAATGATTTCCTCTAGAGTTTGAATAAAACGTTACCAACCAGTTGATATTGGTTTTGCCAATACTTTTACTTTCGTCCATATTACTCATAAGAATCACTCTTTTTCATAAGAAACTTTACTTAACAAGTATATCATAATTTTTTAATTATTAAGATACCTCAAAGCATCTTCATATAAGTTTTTATACTTGAAGACTATTTCTACACCATTTCCTTCAGAAATTATAATTGAATCAATAAGTTCATTTATAATATTTCTATCAATAAAATCTATTTTACCTATTTTGCTAATTTCCTTTATTCTTTCTAAATTATTACTTATAGGATTAGTATTCAATTTCTCTTTTTCTAATAATACCTTATTTAATAAAAAAGAAGGATTAAATTCCTTCTTTTATTTTTTGTTTTCCAATTTGATCATAATAAGTAATTTGATCTTTTCCATTTTGTTTTGAATGGTAAGCAGCTTCATCGGCTTTACGAATTAATACTTCTAATTTTTCTTTATCGGTATTAAAAGCAACTCCAATACTTAGCGTTAGCCTATACCCTGGTAGATGCATTGCTCTATTATATTCTTCTGCTATTTTTTTCATTCTAGAATCAATGACTTCTTTTTTATCGGTTGTGAAGACAATTATGAACTCATCTCCACCATATCTAATTCCAACATCTCCGATACGAATATTATCAGAGATTGTACGTCCTAAAGCACGAAGAACTTCGTCCCCCATCGCATGACCAAAAGTATCATTTACGGTTTTGAAGTCATCTAGATCGCACATTACTACTGTTCCAATATCTCTTATTTTAGGAAATATTTTTCTATTATGTAATCCTGTTAAAGCATCTATTCTCAATGCTTCTCCTAAATATAATCTTTCTCCCATTAGACGCTCTACTAAAGCTTGTTCTTCTTTACGGACTTCTTTTAAATGATCAATATAACTATCATCGTCTATATTCATTGAAACGTTATCCATACTATTCACCCCTAAAAAGTGCTCTTATTATACACTAAGAGGCTTAAAGTGTCAAATTCTTAAGTTCCTATTTGTGGTAAATCTTTGGAGAATTTTCTCTTTTCTGCTCTAATTCTTTTAAGATTTCTGTAGCTGCTATTTCTATTTTTTCTTCTAAAGATTTCAAATCTCGCAAAGCCCTATTTTATAAGAATTTTGAAAAAATGTTGCAAAACGCATTATCAGACAGTTTATATTAGTTTTATTTTCATTCATTTGGATCAACTTCTTTTTTTATATAAATATAAGATTGTGGTGCTGTTTTTATATGATAGTCTTTTAAATCTTTTTGTTCATCATATAAAACTGCTTTTTCTATTTCATATGCTACAGCATAATCACAATTCTCATAATATTTATCATATTTAATTTTCGTTATACCACCATATTTATTTGTTTTATTCCATATAACATTTTTCTTATCATATAAAACTTGCTTTATTTTCAATTCTCCTACAACCTTTTGTATTGGAGATGAAGAATAAACGATAATTGTATCAATCTTTTCTTTGCACAATCTTTTACGATATTCGTATTTCTTTTCACCAGAAAATATTTTATCTACATATTCAGGTTTAATTGACATTAAAATTACACTCATTTTAACTCCTTATAATATACAAATTCATCGTTATATTGATTATACTCCTTATATCCATACCTTCTAATAAAATCGATTAATTCTTTATTATCATTTTTTATAGTTAAATAAATATAATCAATACTATTACAAATAGCAATGTTATCAACAATACTTAAGTACATTTTCCCTATTCCTTTGTTCTTATCAGTAACTAAAAGAGTTCTTATTTTTAATATATTGCCTTTCTCTAGAAATTGCTGAGAATCTGTTTCACCAAGTTTTAACATCATAATTGATGTCATATTATTATCTTTCTTTGTATAGAATATATCAATATTGTTAGATTTCATTTTATCAAACCAACAATCAAAACTATAATAATTATTTTTTAAAATATCAAAAATGTTATCATTATAAGAAATGTTATTAATACTTGAATTATTAATTACAATATCTTTTCTTAACTTAATAGCAACAACACCATATTCTTTTTGCTTCTCTATTGAATAAAAATTTTCTAAATCTGCATTTAATTGTTTTTTTGTTATTGATGAATCTGCTAAAAACTCAATGTTTATGTTCTTAAATAATTCGTTGAAATTATCATAATATAATATGTCATCAACCATTATTAGCATTTTTTCTTCTAAAAATGGTTCTTTTTGAAACTCAATAAAATCTCCAATTTTTATATTTTTTCTTTTTTCATCATTTAAGCGTATTTCATATTCCTTAGTTCCATATCTAATATAATTGAAATATTGTTCTTTCAATTTCATAATATGAATCATATATTTCACCTCATTTTTTCTAGGGGTTAAAAGGTGTAATCAACCAATTGATATTAGATTTATTTTCATTCATTTGGATCAACTCCTTTTTAATAAATCAATAAAATTATACCATAAAAAAGACGAAATTTAGTACAATTCCGTCTATTTTATATCCATTTATATAGTGTTGCAAATAGTATTATTACTATTATTAATAAAGGTTCCCTGGACATATGGCAAATCGCAACATCTTAATCTTACGATTGTTTATTTGATTTGCTTTTTCCAATATTTCCGTTTGAATCAAAGTATGTTCCATCATCTTTTGTAACTCTTTTTGTAATATTTCCATCAGAGTCTACCGTTATGCCTTTTTTATTTTTAATATAAAATCCGGCATCATCATCTGAATTTATATAAGTTCCTGTTTCTAAATCTTCTCCCATTCCAATAGGATCAGAAGCAATATCAACTCCTGTTTCAACTATTGATGGTGTCATTTTAGTCATATTGAATATTAATCCTATAATGAATATTGGATATGATATCATTCCGAATACAAAAGTAGTTATTAATCTCCAAATTGCATTAAATCCTTTATAACCCATTTTATTGATAACATTTAATCTATTCTTATAATAAACAATTCCTATAATACCCATAATCAAAAATAAAATAGTTGCAAATATCATTTTAGAGTCAAATTCTATCATCATTGTTACGATTAAAGCAATCATTAATGAAATACTAATAGATGCTAAAAAATCTTTCCAATTATAAGCAACAACAATATTATATTTTTTATTTATTTTAAAGATTAATTTTGTTATTAAAATTAGAATTAGTAATGCAATATATGATATTATAAATATCATTAATAACCCAAATATTATGACTGTACCTTTTCCATATTTTGGATTTAATGTTTCTAGAACATATTTATTTGTATCAAAAAAATTCATTATTTTAGTTCCAAAAATTGCAATTGTAATAATTGAAGCAAAAATACCAAGGCCAATAAATTTTAATATTTTTTTTAACATTTTATCACTTCCTAACTATAATAATTATAACATAAAAAGTAGATTTTTATTCCTACTTCTATATTAGTTATAATACATAATAATACTATTCAAATAATTTTTATTATTTTTTATAGTATATTTAATTTCAAATTTTCCACTTTCATTAGAAATCTTTTTGAATTCTCCGCTAAATTGTAAACAAATGACTACATATTCAAATTATTATATTTTCTTGGAGTAACAATCGTGACCATATTAATTCAAACAAAAAAGACTAGATAAATCTAGTCTTTAATTAATATCTTAAACAAACATTATTGTGCTTTGTTTAATCTATAGATATAAGCAGAACCACTAACTAGTCCTAATACAAATATTTTAAATAACATTAAGTATAAATCAAAATAATCAGCTGTATTAGGATTATCTGGAGGTGGAACCTCATTAGGACTTCTACGATCTTGAACTAATAAAACAAAATTTCCTTCACTATCTCTAGTAATAGAACCAGTAGAAGTTACATTTCCGTATTCATCAATTATAAATGTTGTTTCAGTAGTAATATCATATCCTTCAGGTGCCACAGTTTCTTTTAAAGTGTATTCTTCATTTACTTTTAGTCCTTCAATTACATGACCTTCTGTAGTAGAAATCCATTCATCTACAACATTCCCTTCACTATCTAATATTTGAATTGTTGCTCCAGGTAATTCTTCTCCTGTAACTACATCAACTTTAGAAATTACAACCTTTGTTTTTGTATCTTCAACAAGTAATACTACATTACCTTCACTATCGATAGTAGAAGAACCAGTTGTAGTTACTTTTCCATCGACATTAATTACAAATGTAGATTCAGTCGCAATAGTATACCCTTCAGGTGCCACAGTTTCTTTTAAAGTGTATTCTTCATTTACTTTTAGTCCTT
>CAMUZE010000036.1 GCA_947165135.1 uncultured Clostridia bacterium | reverse complement strand
GGATTTCTACCCATTCCTCTCATTAAAGTTTTAATCATTTCTTCATTAATTGGTGGGTTTTCTTTTAATTGTTTTTTAACTAATACTCTTGATATTAAAAATCCAGCTATTAATCCAACAATTAATCCAATAACAATATATAATATATCCATCCAAATATTACCAGTACATTTTACTGCTTCTAATAATAACATAATATCATCTCCTCTTAATAATTCTAGCATATATTAAAGCATTAATGCAATAAATTATATTATTTCTTCCAAAAGAAAATAATCATGATGTTCAAAATCACACACAAATAGATTTTTAAAACTTTTCATATCAAAGAAAAAAGATGGTATATTTTTATTAGAATCAATTTTAATATAAGAATTATTAATTAACATTTTAGTATTTTCATTATCATAGTAATCATTTATATTATGAATATTATTATAACAAATATAATTCTCATGACATATATTTTTTTCTTTAATATATTCACTATATTTATCTTTATCTATAGGATTAACTATACTTTTAAATATTTCATAACAAAGTATGATATCCTCATTAGATCTTAAATGAATATCTTCAAGTAATGAAAATAATTCCTCATAATTATATTTATAATTTTTTAAAATATTTTTCTTTATTTTAAATAAATAAAAAGTTCTCATATAATCACCATGAGAACATTTTATCATTTTAGATTGTAATAATTTGTCGAATTAATTAAATTTTGATTCTAAAGTTACTTCTAATATATCTTTTAAATCAATCTTAGTTCCTTTTTTTATTGAATATGTTTTTACATATCCATATCCAGAATACTCTACCTTAAGTCCAATTAAATTGCAGAAAGTATTCACTTCACTTCTAGACCATCCTGTTATATCTGGCATTGTATATTTATCATCATTTGTAAGTAAATATATTTTATTACCAATATTCACTGTTGTATTTGAAGTTGGATATTGATTAATAATTATATCACCATTTCCTATTACAATAGCATCCATTTTATCAGTAGTAAGACTCTTATATACATCTTTTACTTCTTTATTAATGTAATTACTTGTTGTATATGTAGACATTTCAGTTATATTAGTTTCTCCATTAATATTTAAATATGTTCCAACATCCTTAACTACTGATTTAATTGCTTTTTTAATGTTATTTGAACTTGTTGCTTTACCCGCTACTGCATAAACAATTATTTGTGGGTCTTCATAAGGAAACATTCCAGCAAAACTTCTTACACGATTTCTAGAACCAGCAAGATATCCGCCTTTAGAAGATGCAATCTCTGCTGTACCTGTTTTTCCTATTAAATCATATCCTTTTACATCATAACCTGTTCCTGTAGCCATAGGACATGCACCAGATACGACACCATGCATTAATTCTTTTATTTTATTTACTGTTTCAGTATTACTTACTTGTCTTACTTCAGTTTTCTGATTTTCTAATATTACTTCTCCTGTTTCACTATTAACAACTTTAGATACAATATATGGTTTTAACATAACACCATCATTTGCAATAGTAGTTAACGCTTGTATCATTTGAGATGCATTAATCGTAACACCTTGTCCATAAGAAGCACTTGCAACTTCAGTATCATATCTAAAATTAACTACACCAGATGATTCATTTGGAAGAGTAATTCCAGTTTTAGAACCAAAACCAAGTGCATTATAATAATCCATTAATTTAGCTCTACCAAGTGTTAATGCTAATTTAGATGCTGCTACATTAGAAGAAGCCATAAATCCTTCATCATAAGTAATACTTCCCCATCCTGAATTATTCCAATCTCTAATTTTTGCATCATCTACTTGTATATATCCACTTTTATATTTAGCACTACCATTATAGATACCATTATCCATAGATGCCATAAAACTAAATATTTTTAAAGTTGAACCAGGCTCATATGCATATGAAACAAATGGATCATAATATGATTTAATATTTAGTTCATTATTATTAAAACCAGGGCTAGAAGCAACGCCAAGAATTTCTCCTGTTTTAGCATTAGCGACAATTAATGTAGCCCATTCTGGAGATGATTCTTCAATAATATTCATTGCCTGTTCAACAAACATTTGAATATTATTATCTATAGTTAAATATACATCATTTCCAGCAACACTTTTCTTTTCAACTGTAGGTGTACTTGTTATTTGATATCCATATAAATCAGATTGGTATTCTAAATATCCATTTTCTCCAGTTAATTCATCATTAAAATATTGTTCTATACCCATTTCACCAACGAATGTATTATTTTCATTTAATTTCGCATATCCAAGCACATATGATAAAAAGTCTCCATTAGGATAATATCTTTTAGTACTTGCTATAAAATCAATTCCGGGTAGATTTAAATCTTCTATTTGATCTTTTACAAGTTCAGTTATACCTCTTCCACCAGGTCCTAATTCAACTTGATATGGTACTCTTTTAGTACATAAGGTTTTATCATCATTACATGTCTCTATCATTGTATTAAGAAGAGATAATATTCTTTTTTCTGTCATATTAATTAGTGGACTTAATTCTTTAGCTGTTCTTTCTTTATCTACAACATGATATGGCCTGTTTGGATCTTTTGTTCTAGATGGATCTAAATATGCAATAACAGTATAACTATTTACATCTTTAGCAAGTATTTCACCGCTTTTTGAATAAATAGTTCCTCTTTTAGCATTTATTATCTTTTTTCTAGTATCACGAGATATAGCAAAAGAAGTTAAAGTATCTCCATTTACTTTAACATTTCCAAAACCAATCCATAATAGTTTTAAAATTATACATAAAAAAATAAAAACAACAATAATTATGAAAATTTTATTTATCTTAATTACTCTTGTTTTTTTCATTTTTTACTCCACCTATCTATTTAGAAATTACTCTGATATTACTATTATTATACTCCAAACCAAAAGTATCTGCAACTTCTAAAGCATTGTCTAGTGAAGATAGCTCATTTATTTTCATTTGAATACTTAAATTCATTTTCTCTTGATTATCAATTTTTGATTTTAATCTTTGAAGTTCTGAGTTACTAGATTGAATTTGTGCACTTAATACAAAATGACAAAGTAAAAATAATGCAAAGAAGAATACTATTCCAAATTTTAAATAACCTTCACCTTTTACTTTAATGTATCTTTTTTTCATGTTATCTTATCCTTTCTATAACTCTTAATTTTGAACTCCTACTTCTATTATTTTCATCTATTTCATTATCACTAGGTGTAATCTTAATTATTTTTTTTGCTCTTGCTTTTAATTCATCGGGTACTATTGGAAGTTTTCTTGCATCAGGTGAATCACTACATAGTTCTTTAAATACTTTAGCAACTATTTTATCTTCTAAAGAATGAAATGTAATTACTGATAGTCTTCCTCCAACTTTTAATAAATCAAATGCATCTCTAATAGATTTCTCAAGTATATCAAGTTCATGATTTACTTCTATTCTAATTGCCTGAAATGTTTTTCTTGCTGGATGTGATTTGTTTCTATAGCTTTCAGGTACACTTGATTTTATTGTTTCTGCTAGTTCTAATGTTGTATTAATTGGTCTATTCTTTATAATTGAGTTTACAATTTGGGGTGCAAATTTTTCTTCTCCATATTTATAAAGAATTTCAATTAATTTTGATTTGTCATATTCATTTACAACAATCTTTGCAGTTAATGGATTATCTTTATCCATTCTCATATCAAGTTCTGCATCTTTGTGGTAACTAAATCCACGATCAGCTTCATCTAATTGTGGACTTGATACTCCTAGATCAAACATAATGCCATCAACTTTTTTATCTATATATAGTTTCATATCTTTAAAATTACTTTTAATAATTTTAAAATTGCTACCGATAGATGATAATTTCTTATTTGAATATTCAATTGCTTCATCATCTTGGTCAAAGGCGAAAAGGAACCCCTTTTTATTTAATTTCCTTAAAACTTCGCCGCTATGCCCTGCATATCCTACAGTAGCATCGATATAAAAACCACCCTCTGACACATTCAATGTATCTATTACCTCATCTAGTAAAACGCTTTTATGCTTCATAAATACCACTATCAAATAAATTTTCTGTTATTTCTTCTAGAGTGTCTTCATTTGAATCCATAAATTCATCAAATGCTTCTTTACTCCAAATTTCTAATCGTTCATTTACGCCAATAATTACGCATTCCTTTGTAATATTGGCGTAATGAACTAACGGTGAGGTAATATTAATTCGACCTTGTTTATCGAATTCAATTAAAGAAGCTCCACCAATGAAAGATCTTTCAAATGCTCTAACATTTTTCTTAGTAAACTGTAGGTTACTTACTTTTTGCATTATTTTTTTCCATTCATTTTCAGAATAAACAAATAAGCATTTATCAAGTCCTTTAGTGATTACTACTCTTTCACCAAGTTCCATTCTAAATTTAGAAGGAACAATTAAACGACTCTTCTCATCAATGTTGTGATGAAATTCACCCATTAACATGTAGTAAGCACCCCACTTTCTCCCACTTTGTTTCACTTCCTACCACTATATTACTATTTTTATACATATTTGTAAATACCTTTATTGATATTTTTTGCGTCTATATGTAAAATTTTTGTCAAACAAAAAACCAATTTGTTATTCAAATTGATTTTTGTACTTTTTTTAAATTCAATAAAATATAAATATATTTAATTATCAGAATAATTATTGTAATATTCTTCAAACATCCATTTAATTAAATCAGATACACCATCTTTATTCTCATCAACAGTTACTGAATATTTAAGTAAAACATCTTCATGATTAACTCCTTCAAGACATGTAAAATCATCATGATGGCCTATCCAATCAAAAAATCTTTGAGCAGAGCAATCTTCATCATATCCCTTAATTCTAATATTTTTATATGTATCTAATGTACCAATTATTGAATATCCATGGCTCATAGGTACAACAGTTCTGAAAAATCCTTTCATATTATCATTAATAAGTAATGCTCCTCCTCCACCCATGGAATGTCCCATTAAAGCTATATTATCAGTTGGTGAATTATATTTTTCATTTACGTATTTTACCATTGCTCTAATACTTTCATACGCTCTACCTTTACAACACTCTTTAACAGTAGGTGCTTGTGGTGCAATTATAATTGCTGGAATAGGTTCAAGTTTCCATTCAGACACCATCATAGGAAAACCACGTTTTAAATAAACATCTCCGTTTTTAATTTTTTCATAAATATCTCCTCCGCCATGAAGCCAAATCAAAATTGGTAATTTAATTCCATTTAAATCTTTTACATCATCAGGTGCCCATATAGCATATGAAAATGTATATTTATAATATTCGGCAGCAGGTCCAGTCCTTGGAGAATAATATCTCCACTTAAAATTATTAAAATTAACACGTGCATAAGGTTTTTCTTCCCACCCTGCATATAATGATATATTCTTAGATACTTTATATGTCATTGCTGGTGTGCAATCTGCTTTATAGTATTGGGTTCCTTTTGTATAGTCTTTGTTATCATACCAGCCCATAAATGTATAACCTTTTCTAGTGGGTTTTGTTTTACTTATACTTGGTAATGTTTCATTTGGTTTTACTTTTACACTTCCACTTTGTCCTCCAGATCCTTCATTTGCATTAAAACTTATTGTGAATATG
>CAMUZE010000035.1 GCA_947165135.1 uncultured Clostridia bacterium | reverse complement strand
TGTTGTTTTTTGCTGTTATTTTGTTATAAATTATACATCCACTTGTTGCAACAATTGCACCTATTAAAAATCCAATTATAAAAATGATAAATTTTTCTTTTATAAAGATAACCGTTTTTTCCTTCACCATAGTATCTTCTTTAAGTTCCTTTTTTCTATGTTTTTTATTCTTATCTTCTTCCACCATTATTTCCTCTCATTCCTCCTCCCATCATTTGATTAGATAGAGTATCTGTTTCACTTCCATTTACAATAATTTTTCCTCCTGTTTTACTACCGGTTCCATCATAGTCAAATGGTGATTGTGCATTAATTGTTATTGTTCCTCCTGTAATTAATAAATCGCCATTTGAATCAATCGCATCGGTATCTCCTTGCCCCATATCAACAGTTATAGTTCCACCATTTATTTCAACTTTAATTGAATATTTTGAAGATTTATTGGCAGCATTAATTCCATCATCTGTTGCTTTAATATTAATTGTTCCATTATTTATTAAAATATAAGTTCCTTCAATTCCTTCTCCTGCTGTAATATTAATTGTACCACCTTCAAATTGAGCTATAGTTGTAGCATGGATTCCGTCATCGCCTGCATTAATAGAAATATTTCCTCCTGATATATATACATAACCTACAGAATCATCTTCATCATATTCAGCGTGTAATCCATCTGTTCCAGCTTTTATTACTAATGTTCCATCAGCAATACGAATAGAATCATTAGCTTGAAGTCCTTTTGATGTTGCAGTTATATTATAGGTTCCTCCAGTTACTTTTAAATCATCTTTTGAAACAACTCCATTATCAGTTGAATTAATTGTTAGAGTTGCTGTTCCATTTAAAGTTATATCTGATTTTGAGAATATAACTCCATCTGTGTTTGTATCTCCATCTGCCTTAAATGTTCCAGAGACAGTTAGTGAACTATCAGCTGATGTAGTTATAAATACTTTATCTCCTGATTTAACATATATACATGGAAAATTAGTATTTGTAATATTTACACCATCCAACACTATCTGAATTTTAGCTTCATCATCTGCTTCTACATAAATTGTTGAATTAGTTGCTGTTCCACTTATTACATAAACTCCTTCTTTTGTAATATTTATATCTTTGCCACTTGTTACAGTATATTTTGTGGCATCAGTTGTATCTACTGTTTGTTCTAGATCTCTATCAGTAAACATATCTGATGTACTATAGGTATCATTTGTAACCGAAGTAGAGTTTGTTGAATTGTTTTTTTCACTATAATTTGAGTTGTTTGTATTATTAGAACTATTATCTTTTATGAAATATCCAATTAAACAAGCAAGAACAATCACTAAAACTACTACTAAAATCATATATTTCTTATTATTCATTATATCTTCCTTTCTATTTTGTTGAAGCAGGTATTTCACTTACTTCATTACCATTGATTATTATTTTTCCTCCATTTAATGTAGCTTCTCCTACATAATCGAATGGTAAACTAGCTGTTATATCAATTGTTCCTCCATTGATAGTTATATCGCCGTTTGAATCAATCGCATCAGTATCTCCTTCATCAACTTTGATTGTGAGAGTTCCATTATTCATTTCAAATAAAGCGTTGTATGATTCACTTTTATTTGCCGCATTGATTCCATCATAAGTTGCATCTATATTAATGTTACCACCATTGATTTGAATGTAAGTTCCTTCAATTCCTTCTCCTGCTGTAATATTAATTTCTCCATCATCTACTTGAACAACTGATACAGCATGTATTCCATCATCAACTACATCAATGTTAATTATTCCACCACCAATATAGACATATCCAAGCTTATCATCATCGCTATTTTCTGCATGTATTCCATCATCATTAGATTTAATGTTTATTTCTCCATCAGACATTGCAAATGAATCATTAGCTTGAAGTCCTTTTGATGTTGCGGTTATATTATAGGTTCCTCCAGTTACTTTTAAATCATCTTTTGAAACAACTCCATTATCAGTTGAATTAATTGTTAGAGTTGCTGTTCCATTTAAAGTTATATCTGATTTTGAGAATATAACTCCATCTGTGTTTGTATCTCCATCTGCCTTAAATGTTCCAGAGACAGTTAGTGAACTATCAGCTGATGTAGTTATAAATACTTTATCTCCTGATTTAACATATATACATGGAAAATTAGTATTTGTAATATTTACACCATCCAACACTATCTGAATTTTAGCTTCATCATCTGCTTCTACATAAATTGTTGAATTAGTTGCTGTTCCACTTATTACATAAACTCCTTCTGTAGTAATTGTAATATTCTCATCCGATATAACTGTATAACTAACTGCACTTGAAGTGTCAGCAGTTTGTTTTAAATCTCTTGATGAAAATAATTCTGATTCATTATATATTCCAGTTATTTTATTATTTTCTTTTACTGTTTCTTCATTTTTGGTTAATAAGTAAACTCCTATACAAAGTATTAAACCTAAAACTACTGCAAATATTATTGTTCCTTTATTTTTTATGATAATTACCTCCTTCTCTATTTTAAAACTTCAATTTTATATAATCCCATATATGTATTATCTATAAATAATTCTATTATATGATTATCTTCATATCTTGTGTTATTGCTATCTTCTAATGTATTAATCTTAGTTAATATGTATCTACTACTTGGTTCCATTCCCATAATTGATATAACATTATCTCTAACATTTTTTCCTGGTGAAAGAAGTTCTAAATGTAACATATAATTATCATTTCTTTCCACATTCATTCTTCCATCTGATCTTGTAATTCTGTTATTAGAGTCTTTTAAATTATCAAATAAATATATGTTAATAGGAATATTGTTTTTTCTATTTTCTTTATTCATTTTGTAGTTGATACTTAATGTTGGAAACTTCGTACATATCAATGAATATATGTGATATGACTTATCATTATAAATCATTATTTTAAACTCATAATTTCCAATTTTTTCTTTACTTAATTCATCTTTTAAGATAGCTATTTTTGTATTATTATTTGATTTATATTTAACACTTGGATTATATGAATTATTACTATCACTTATAATTGAATAATATATTGTACTCTTACTTTCATCTATTATTAATTCATATTCATTAAAATTAATATTATTTATTTTTAAATTTAAATCTTCATTGCGATTATTTACAATACTATCCCATTTATCTTTACTTATGCTAAGACTATTATAGTTTTCTGTCTTAAATATTATAAGCAAAGCTATTACTATTATTGAAGTAAAAGTACATATAATTATTAATATTTTATTCTTATTCATCCTATACTATATCATCTGCATCGTATTCAATGATTGAATACTTGTCAATTGCTTTATTATTGGATAGTATTTTATTTAATTCTTTAATTTCTTTATATAAAAATTCAATTACATAATCATATCCCTTTGAAGTATAATTTCTAGATTTTATTTTATAATTTACCTTTTTCTCATTAAGTATTTTTTCAAGTTCACTTTCAAAATCTTCTCTAGAATGTAGTATTAATACATATGGCTTTCTTCCAAAATTAACATGATCAAGTATTATTAATAGTATTGTAACAAATACACTAGTTATTACTCCAACAACATATAACTGACATCCACATACAATTCCAACAAATACACTCCATAAAAGATATACCATATCAACAGGATCTTTAACTGCTGTTCTAAATCTTATGATAGCAAGAGCTCCAATCGTACCTAATGTTATAACTATGTTTGATTGTAAACATAATATTATCATTGAAATAAAGAATGGTAATACCGCTACTGAAATGTTAAAAGATTTATTATAAAAGGACCTATGTGATATAAATCTATATACGATAAACTCGTAAACTGATAATACTAATGTCATTATCAGTACTGCAACTATTACTGATGTTGTAATAGTATTACTTGAAAATGAATTTGTTATATTTTCTATTATATTTTGCATTTTTTATTCTCCTATCTCATATATGAATCAACTATTTTTCTTCCAAAATAATACTTTGAAAAAGATGTTTGATTCATACTATTTAATTCTAATATATTTTTTATGTATGATGGCAAGATATGATCAAATTTAACCTCTAATAAATTCATATTGCTTGGCATTATATAGAATTTTCTATAATCATTATCCAAAAATTTATCTAATTCATATGATGCTGAAATTTTCATATCAAATGTAACTCTAACATTAGATATTTCTTCAACATAAGCAATTCTTTCATAATCAATGATTATCTCTGGATGATAACCATTTTTCATCATATCAACTGCTAACTCTTTTATTAATTTTTTACTTGTCTCATAAACTAATTCTTCAATATTTCCAGATACAATCAAGTTATATTCATCTAATGTTAGCTTACAAGCTTTTTTTCTACCACCTGCATCTAACTTTTCTTTCTTTTCTAATTTTATGTAAGTTAAATCATCTCCATAATATCTAATTCTCCATTTATATTTGATACCGAGTCCTGCTAGATTTCCATATAAACTATCATTTCTATAATTATCGAAATATAATGAATGAATTAAATATCTACCATATGATGGTGTATGTGGATCTAGTTCTAAAATCTTAGATACTCTTTCTTTCATAGAACTAAGTTCTTGATTTCTTAATAAGTATTTCCACTCGCTACGATATTTACTAATTTTAATCACCAATCCTTTACTATTATTAATTACAATATAGTATTAAAATATTGTTTTTCCCCTTTCGCTATAATCATATATGTTAAAACTTAAATGAAAATTAAATTATTTTAAAAGTATAATTTTTTATAATATTTATTATGTAAAGAATAATACCTGCAATAATTAATAGTACACCAGCATATAGATATATCTTTAAATACATATTAGTTGTTCCATATATATCTAAAACCCCTCTTAGTATTGATCCTACTGTCAAAGTTATTATTCCATTATTATATAAACAACTACCCATTTTACTAGGAACAATCTTTGTAAAATATATAATTGTATTAATTAATAATCCTAGTATTAAAGGTATTAAAAATGCATAAATCATATAATTTGAAATAACTCCAAAACTAAAATGTTCATATATTTGTCCAAATACTAAAATAAAAATTGTAAAAAATATATATTTGATTATAGTTCTTTTAATATCCAATATAGACAATATCACTCACACTCCTTTCAGAAGTTCCTCTACCACTAGTAGTAGGATTATTTATAACTTTTCCATTAAAATACATTGTTGATGATCCTCCACCATCTAAATTATAAGCAGTTACACATCCAATACTTTTCATAAATTCTGCTAACTCTAGTAATGATAAACCTTCACTATCATTACTTCTTCCATCAGACACTACGAAAATAATAGTTCCATCTTTAAGAACTCCTATTGCAGTTCTTGGATTACTTGCCATAGCTTTTCCTACTTCATCATTTGCATCTACAGATATTTTTCCATTTATTATTAATCCTGGTCCGAATGATAAGATATTGTAAGCACCTTTTTCTAATAGATTTTCTAAAGATATATCTGATTCATTTATTATTTCCATAGTTCCATCTTCATATATAACAAGATCTTCCCTATCATTTACTGGTTTATTTCTATAAATAACTCCATTTTTTAAAACATATCCTTTTTCTTGTGCTCCATAATAATCTCCATTTATTGCAAGTATTGCATTATTATCTTCTGCTATTGTACTTGTCTTTGCTGTAACGTTTTTACCATAACTATTATTAGCTAATGCTGTTTTTAATAATTCACTATCTCCCTTAATACTTGCTACGTATATCGTTGTATCATTTTCTCTATATGTTTTAAGTTCTATATCTACATTTTCATCTTTATAAGTTGTTTCTGTTATAGTTTTTTCACTATCAGATGGTTCTATTAATGTTTTATTTTTAGAGCTATTATTTGCAACTTGATATACTTCACTCAAAACAAAAGTATTTAGTAAAACAAATATTGTAAATATAGACAAAATGGATAAATAACATATATTAAATATTTTTTTCATTTACTTGCTCACCTCCAATAAATATTATTTTCTTTTGAATGAAATAACTAATGCTAAATAATACTATTTCTGTTAATATTTTTGCAATTACTTTATTTAATCCTATATAAACTAATCCATTTAATATTAGTGTATTAAATACCAAGATAGTTATAGCAAGTAATATATATTTGATAGCAGATTTCTCACTATTCTTGCAAAATACAATTTTCTTGTTAAAGTTATAATTAAATGTTGCACTTATAATTCTAGCTAGTATGTTTGATATAGTTAAATTTATAAAAAGACTAAATATTATAAATAGAAAATAATCAATTAAGAAACTACATAATGATGATAATGAGAATTTAAATATTTCTTTATAAATTCTAAACGAATCCTTAAGTGTATTAAAATGACTACCAGAATTATTATCAATATATATTGTTTCAATTTCTATTTCTTTAGCTTGTATATTATTTCTTTTTAGGTTGAGTAACATATTCATTTCATATTCATATCTTTCGCCTTCAACTTGCAACATGTAATCTATTAAATTACTATGAAAACATCTAAGTCCTGTTTGAGTATCATATATATCAGTACCACTTATTAGATTAAATATTTTTCTTGTTATAGCATTACCTAATTTACTTCTTAAAGGAGTTTTTTCATTTCTAATTCTTTTACCTAAAACTAAAAGATTATTATTTTTAGAGATATAATCACATAGTTTTTTAGCATCTACCACTCTATGTTGCCCATCACTATCTATAGTTACAACTATACTTTCTTTGTAATTATCTTTTATATACTTAAGTCCTATTTTTAAAGCATGTCCTTTACCTTGATTTTCATCGTAGTTTATAACTTTCGCATACTTCTTACATTCATCAAATATATTGTTATATTTTTCACCACTTCCATCATTTACTACAACGTTAATAAAATTATTATTTTTTAGTTCTTTAACTAATTTAATTAATTTATCATCTGGTTCAAATGATGGAATTAATGCAATATAATTCATATAATTCCTCCTTTCGCTATAATCATATAC
>CAMUZE010000034.1 GCA_947165135.1 uncultured Clostridia bacterium | reverse complement strand
ACCTGTTCTAACTGCTCCAACTACACCCAAATATATTTCTCCATTAGATTTTTTATCAAGACTTTTTATTATTTCTTTTTTATCCATAAAATCCTTCTTTCTATTCATTTATTAATATTTATGCAATTAATAGAAAATTATTACATAAAAAAAGAAGTATTAGTACTTCTTTAAATTATTTATTGCTACTTCCAATTTTATGTGTTAGTGCATAATTAGAAACACTTCTAAAATTTTCATCATATGGATAAGACATTTGACCATACTTAAGCCACATTTCTTCAAAACTATTTCCTTCATCTAATAGTTTTTTAACTACTGGTGCATTCATAATAGAATTACCTTCTTGATGATTTAAATCAATACATCCTTCTTCTCCGTATAATTTTGCTTGTAAATCACATTCTAGTTTATCACATAAGAATGCAAACTTTGCCTCTTTTGTTCTTTTCTCATCAAACTCTAAAAATATTCTTTCTATATATCCATCTTCACTATCAAAATCTTTCAATATATCATGGACTGCTTCATGTTCTAATCTTGTTTTTTCTTCTCTGGACATTTCAAACGGATTAATATCACCTATTACAGTTTCACCAATTTCATGACAAGCTAGCATTAATGCAACTTTTTCCATATCAATGTCATAATTATATTGAATATACATCATAAGAGCTAAATTCTGCACACTATATACGTGCTCAGCTACACTTTCTAGTCTTGTTCTTTCAACATTCCAAGAAATCCACGCTTTTCTTATAATATTTTTTAGTCTATTACATAATACATAATATCTTATTACTTTTTCTTCTTTTGACATATTTACCACCTATAGTTCTATATGTTAACATACATTATTATTTAAATCAAATAATTATAATACAGGGGCGTCTTTTTCATTTTTGTATCTTGACGCTTCATAACTTCCGTATTCCATATTTGGATTATATGCATATGATAACATCTCATCAAATACACATATTATCATCATTTGAAATTCATCATATGCTCTTCTATTATAACGCTCAATTGGGTCTCTTCCACCAAGCATTTCATATCTCCATTGAACTTTACCATTTTCAAGTAATTGTATTTGAGATACCCAGTTATCATCTAATATTTTTAACATTCTTTTTTTCATTCTAACTTTGTAACTTGGATTCTTACCATATTGCTTAATTTTATTAGCAATAATTGAAGATACTTTTGCTTTGGCATCTTTTAAGTCTTCATTATCATCAAAACTAATATAACTACCAAATCTTAATTTTAATTCATCCATAGTATTTATTCTTTCCAATGCATTTGGAAGAATAGTATTAATAATGATATCAATTGGATTTTCTGATTCTAATATTAAATTTCTAAATTCATATACTTTTTTTCTTTGTATAGCTAATGGTTGATTAAAAACATTTAATTCATCTATTTTTGAAGTTGTTGATGCTTCATCAAATTTTTGTGATTTGTCTATAAAATCACATTCTATTGATTTATCTTGAACAGGCATTCCAGTTCTCTTTTCTTTTAGTTTTCTTTGATTAAGTTTGTTTTTAATATAAAAATCTAATTTACCAGTATACTTAGAAACTCTTTCATCTTCTAATGAACTATAGTAAATACTACTACCAGGATCTCCTTGTCTTGAACAACGCCCTCTTAATTGATTATCTGTACGGGAACTAATATTTCTTGATGTACCAATAACACGAAGACCACCAAGTTCACGTACACCTTCTCCTAATTTGATATCAGTTCCACGCCCTGCCATATTTGTTGCAACAGTTACACTTCCAAATTGACCAGCATTCGCGATAATAGATGATTCAACATATTCATTCTCAGCGTTTAATACATTATGAATAATTCCTCTTTCTGCTAACATTTTTGAAATTTCAATGCTTTCACCAACGCTAGCGGTACCAATTAAAACAGGTCTACCAATTCTATAACATTCTTCTATATCTTTAAGTATCGCTTCATATTTTTCTTCTTTATTTAAATAATATTTTGTTTCGTCCTGCCTAATATTCTTTTTACGAGTTGGAACTTGATATGTAGGAAGTCCATATAATCCATTTAAGATTTCGCTACTTGTTCCAGTCATACCCGAAACTCTACCTGTATACATTGATAAAACATCAGAGTATGTACATATACCTACGGGAGCATATGTATCACTTAATTCAACAGCGTATTTTTCTTTATTTACTTTGGCCAATATTGCTTCTTTTGCCTCAACTGCTTGTTGAATTCCATGCATATATTTTTTAGATTTTGACATTCTACCAGTTGGTCCATCAATTATTTGTACAACTTTAATTGGAAGTCCTTCTTTGTTATAAACAATATTTCCATGTTCATCTAATTTATCAACTAATAAATAATTTTTTCCTTTTTCAAAAAATATTCTAGCAACTAAAGCATTTTTAATTATTTCATTACCCTCATATTTGTCTGATACGTAAAGAACGTGATACCAGGAATCAATAATAAAATCATCATCTGGATTATCTTTAAAATGTTGGTACAATTCATCAGACGTAAATGGTGCATCTGCTTTTTTTCCTTTTAATTCATATAATGCACTATATGAAGCTTTTAGATAGCTATCACTTTCAGATTCAAATTTATATTCACTATCTTCTTCCGGTGTTAGTATAAGTGGTGTTCTTGCTTCATCAATTAAAATACTATCTATTTCATCAATTACAATATGTCCAAAGGAGTTGGCCCCAACTCTTTTTTTTATATCTTTTGCTATATTGTCTCTTAGATAATCAAACGCAATATTTTTCAATGTTGAAAACATAATATCACATTTATACGCTTCTTGTTTATCCTCAGCACTTGTGCTTCCCTGTACTAATCCTACACTTAATCCTAAAAATTCAAAAACACCTTTATTTAATTCGAAATCACGTCCGCACAAATAATCATTAGCACTTACTATATGAACGCTTTTTCCATCTAAAGAATCTAAATATGCAACTAATATTTGAACTAATGTTTTTCCTTCACCAGTTTTCATTTCAGCAACTACATTACCTTGCATAGCTGTTGCTGCTTCAATTTGAACATCATATGGAAAATATCCTTGAATTTTATATATTGCTGCGCAACAAAGAGCTAAAGCATCAACTTCAATACTTTCTCTAGATGCTCCATTTTTTAACTTTCTTTTAAACTCTTCGGTTTTTTCTTTAAAATAGTTATCATCTTTTGACAAGTATTCAGGTATCTTTACTTTAACAGCTTCTACAATAGACATAACTCTTTCTTTGTTATCTTTTGTATAAGTTCCAATTATTTTATCAATTATACCATCCATATAATCTCCTACTATCCATGATATAATATATCATTTTTATAAATTTATTTCAATCATAACAGAATCATATTATATATTATTAACTGATATGTATCATTTCTTTTTTCTATCTTTCCATTTATTTTATAAATATTATTTTTTAAAGGTTCACCTATTTTTTTATATGTGTCAGGAAATATTATTCCTTCAATACTATTAAATTCATCACTTAACCTAACAAATGACATTTTATCATTATTTTTAGTTTTAATAGTCTTAATATTTTCTACATACAAAATTGTAGTTATAGTTCTATTAAAATATTTTTTATATTCTTTTAGATTAATTGACCCATCTCTATTATATTTAGTTACAGGATGAAATGATAAATAAAATCCATAATTATTAATTTCATTATCAATTATTTCTTTATCAGCATAATCATCAATATTCTCAAATACAGGTTGTTCTTCTATAACAGTATTTAAATCTTTACATAAAGTAACATAATTAATTATTTCATCAATATTGTTAATTAATTGTTTTTTATTAACATTAAATATATCAAACGCACCACATTCAATTAGTGAAATAACTACTCTTCTATTAATATTTTTAGAGTAACATCTAATCATAAAATCATAAAATGATTTAAATAATCCTTTTTTTCTTTCTTCTTCAATTTCTTCTGACACTACACCTGCAATAGATTTAATTAAAGTAAATGGTAATACCAAACTATTATCTTTAATAATAAATTCTTTACAAGATAAATTAATATTTAAATTAATAAAATTAATACCCAATAATTTAGATTCATCAATATACTCTTTAATTAATTCACTACTTTTATTCATATTTAATAAATTTCTCATAAAGAATAAAGTATAATGTGTTTTTAAATAGGCCATATCATATGCAAGAACAGAATATACAACTGAATGTGATTTATTAAATCCATATGAAGAAAATTTAATAATTAAATTATATAATTCTTCTCCAATATCTTTAGTATATCCTTTCTTAATAACACCATTTATAAATTTATCTTTGTGCTCTAAAATAACACTTTCTTTTTTCTTAGACATTGCTCTTCTAATAATATCAGCTTCCGAATAACTATATCCACCTATTTCTCTTAATATTTCAAGTACTTGTTCTTGATAAATAATTATTCCATAAGTACTTTTTAAAATAGGCTCTAATTCTTTAACTAAATAATTTATTTTTTCTTTTCCTTTTTTTCGATTAATATAACTTGGTATCATTTCACGAGGACCTGGTCTATATAATGCAATTGCATCAACTAATGTATTAAATGAATCACATTCTAAAGTTTTTAAAAATGATTTCATACCAGTACTTTCAAATTGAAATATTCCTGTAGTATATGCATTTTTAAATAAATCTAATGTTTTACTATCATTTAGATCTATATTATTTATATCTATATCATAACCATGAGATTTAATATCTTCTAAAATATTTGAAATTGTATTTAAATTCTTAATTGATAAGAAATCCATCTTCAATAATCCTAATGATTCAATATATTCCATAGAATAACCAGTAAGAATTACATCATTATTTTTATAAAGAGGCATAAAATTATATAATTCTTCATCACTAATTACTACTCCAGCAGCATGAATACTTGTATTCTTTTTAAGACCACATAATTTTTTACAAATCAATATTATTTTCTTAGCCTCATCATTTCTAGATATTATTTTTTTATATTCATAATTATTATCTAACTCATCAAATGTTTTTTCATCCTTAATGCATCTACATAAATTATCTATTAATGATGAAGATGAATCGAATACTTTTCCAATATCACGTATTACTTGTTTTGGAAGTAATGTATTAAATGATATTATTCTTGCAGTATTATTTTCACCATATTTTAAAGTTACATATTTAATTACATCTTCTCTTTTTTCAGAATCAAAATCAATATCTATATCTGGCATAGTAATTCTATCTGGATTTAAAAATCTTTCAAAAATTAAATTATATTTAAGAGGGTCAATATTAATAATTCCAAGAGCATAATTAACTAAAGACGCAGCACCACTACCACGACCAGGACCCACTAAAATATTATGTTTTTTTGCAAATAAAACAAAATCATACACTATTAAAAAGTAATCAACATAATTCATTTTTTCAATTACAGAAAGTTCATACATAATTCTATTTTTATAATTATCTGGAACATTTCCATTAAGTCTTTTATCAAGTCCCCTTTTAACTAATGCTTTTAGATAACTTAATGAATTATCTTTATATTTAGGAATATGTAAGCTTACTTCAGGTAAAATAATATTTATATCATTACAAAAATCAAATGTATCTTCTGCATCATAATTATCAATAAAATGACTGTCTGTTATATCAATATCTTCATTGATTGTTTTTCCTTCATCAATATATTTAATATATTTAAAATATTCTTTATCTTCTCTATTAAAATATCTAATTAACGGATTATATACTATATTATTTGTAATCTTTAATGCATTTATCTTTTCTTCGTTATTTGAGTATCCAATATATACATTATCAAATATAAGTTTTAAATTATCATAATCATTTATATTACATACACATTTAATATTATCTATATTTTTAAAATCATTTAAAGTTAGTCCATTAATATTATTTTTAGAAACTAATTTAAACATATTTTTAAGCCCATTATAGTTAACTGCGTACAAAGTAAATGAAATACCATCTATTTTAAATTCACATCCAATAGTAGGCTTAATATTATTTATATTACATTTATTAATGAATTCCATAGTGCCAAACATAGTGTTATCAGTAATACCAAGAGTACTAATATTATGATTTTTTGCATATAAAATTAATTCATCTATCTTAATTAGACTATTCATTAATTCATATTCAGTTTTAATATTAATTGGTATGTAATTCATAATATATCCTTTCAACTTATATTCTATCATTTTTTAATATAAAGAAAAAGCACTTATTTAAGTGCTAATTATACTTTTCATCAATATTATCAAAATCAACTCTATCCATTTCTTCAATAACATCTAATTGGTTTTGAATTATTTGTCTTAATCTTCTCTTTAGGGCATTGGTATTTCTCTTTAATTGGTCTGCATGATTTTGAGCTCTTTCAGCTTTTAATAGAGCATCATTTATTATTCTACTTGCATTATGTCTAGCTTCAGTTATTAACATATCTGCTTCACGTCTTGCATTTTTCTTTATTTGATCACTAGCAGATTCTGCATTATATATTGCTCTATTCATTCTGTCTTCAATGTTTTGATAGTATTTAATTTGTTCAGTTAATCTAATATTTTCTTCTTGTGTTTTTTGACTTTTGTTAAGCAAGACTTCATAATTTTTGATAACATCATCTAGAAATGCTTGTACTTGCTGTTTGTCATATCCACGAAAGACAGTATCAAACTTTTTCATGCTACACCTCTCATAATATTTTTGCTATTTTATAATTTTACCATTCACCCATATCATCTTTTTTAGATGCTTTTTTTGTTTCATCTTCTGTTATATTGCCTTCAATTTCAAATCCTTTTGGAGCACAAATAACAATACCAGGGCCAAGTTTTTGCATTGTTCCATCAATTGCATATATAATTCCATTTAAGAAATCCATAATTCTTTTTGAAACATCTGAAGTTACTCTTTTGAAGTTAACAACAACTTGATTCCTATTTTTTAAGTAATCCGCTATTTGTTGTGCCTCAGAAAAAGCTCTTGGTTCAACTAATATAGTTTTATTTTTATATTCTTTTCCACTAGATTTACTAGTTTCTTTTACTTCATAATCATCAATTTCATCATTGTCATCATCTGGTTGAAATATTTTTGGTAATTTTATTGCCATACTATTCCTCCTTTATTTTATACAATATAATTCTATCACAGAATAATTTTACTATCAATAATTATTTTTAAAATTCAATCCTTTTATTAATATAATCAACTATATCATCAACACTAATAGTTTCTTGTTTCATTGTATTTCTATCTCTAATAGTAACTGTGTTATTATTTAATGTATCATCATCAATTGTAATACAGAATGGAGTACCTATAACATCTGCTCTTCTATAACGTTTACCTATATTAGCAGTTTCATCATAACTAGTCATAAAATGTTTTGATAACATTTGATATATCTCATTTGCTTTTTCACCATGCACTTTTTTAATTAAAGGAAGTACATTTACTTTATAAGGTGCTAAGAAAGGATGTAATTTTAATACCTCTCTTTCTGTACCATCTTCTAGTGTTTCTTTATAATATGAATTAAATAATACAGCTAAAACAGTTCTATCAAGTCCATATGTAGATTCAATAATATATGGAATATATCTTTCATTAGTATCAGGATCTAAATAAGACATATTTTCTCCGCTATATTCTTGATGACGAGTTAAGTCAAAATTAGTTCTATTATGAGTACCATTTATTTCTCCCCATCCAAATGGAAATAAATATTCAATATCACATGCTGCTTTAGCATAATGAGCTAATTTTTCATGATCATGATATCTTAATTTATCTATAGGTAAACCTAAATCCATATAGAATTTTTTACCGTATTCCTTAAAATAATCATATATTTTAGTATCTTCTCCTTCTTTACAGAAAGTTTGATATTCCATTTGTTCAAATTCTATTGTTCTAAAAGTAAAATTTCCTGGAGTAATTTCATTTCTAAATGCTTTACCTATTTGACCTATACTAAATGGTAATTTACATCTCATAGTTCTTTGAACATTTAAAAA
>CAMUZE010000033.1 GCA_947165135.1 uncultured Clostridia bacterium | reverse complement strand
GCAATTATAATTGAACGTTACTTTTGTTTTTTCACATCCATATATTACTAAACATAATATTAGCAATAAAACTATATTTAAATATTTTCTCATACTAGTACTCCCTATTATCATACTTAGTATACAAAATTTATCACTTTCTTTCAATAAAAAAAATGAAGAATAAATACATTAATCTTCATTTAATTCAAATTGGCTACTATATAGTTCATAATAATAACCTTTTTGTTTTAATAAGTCATTATGTGTACCACTTTCTAAAATAGTACCATTCTTAATAACAATTATTTTGTCACTTTCTACTATGGTAGATAATCTATGTGCGATAACAATAGAAGTTCTATTTTTCATAAGATTATTCATAGATTGATTAATTAAATATTCAAGTCTAGTATCAACATTACTAGTAGCTTCATCTAATATTAATATTTCTGGATTTGCAACAAGTGCTCTAGCAATAGTCATTAATTGTTTTTCTCCTGCAGACATATTATTTGTTTCTTCATTTATTACATAATCAAGTCCTCCAGGTAGTCCCTCAATCATATGTAATATTTTTGATTTAGAAAGTATTTTCTTTAATTCGTTATCACTAATTTTCTTGTCAAATAATATATTTTCTCTAATAGTACCTTCAAATAGCCAAGTATCTTGTAATACCATACTAATTAGTTTTCTATATTCATTTTTATCAAGTGTTCTAAGTTCAACACCATCAATTAATATTTCTCCATCATAATGAGTATGGAAATTCATTAGTAAATTAACTATAGTTGTTTTTCCAGCACCTGTTTTACCAACTAAAGCTACCTTTTCACCTTTATTAATTTTTAAACTAAAATTTTTAAGTACGTTTTTTCCTTCAACATAACCAAATGTTACATTTTTAAATTCTATCGAATGATTAAATGATACTTTTTTAATATTTCCATTTGATTCTTCTTCCATAGTTAGGATTTCATAAACTCTATCAACAGATGCCATAGCCATTTGTAAATTTGAAACAACTTGTGCAATAACATTCATAGGCCTATTAAAATCTCTCATATATTGTATAAATGATTGTATAGCGCCAAGTCTCATTTTACCTTTAATTACAGAAATACTACCAATACATACAATAACAATGTAATTTAAATTACCAATTGCTTTATTAAATGGAACAGCAAGTGAACTATAAAAACTACTCTTAAATCCATATTTTGCTAAATCTTTACTTACCCCATCAAATTTTCTATTGAAATAACTCTCTTTATTAAATGATTTAATTACATCATTGTTTGTAACACTTTCTTCTACAAAGGAATTAACACTTCCAATTGCTTGTTGATTTAATTCAAAATATTTTTGAGTTTTACGGACTATAATGGATAAAAGTACATACGTAAGTGGAATTACTGTTATTGTTAACAATGCTAACTTTACATCTAAAACAAACATCATAATAATAACTCCAATTAGAAGTGCACCATTATATATAAGTTCAGGTATAATTTCAGTTAAATTATCTGTAAGTCTTTCAACATCATTAGTAATTTTACTAATAATATCTCCTTTTTTCATTGAATCCAAATGTCTTAATTTAATAACATTTATTTTATCAATTAATTGTTTTCTTAATGAATAACCTATTTCTTGACCTAATTTTGATGATAGATAACTCTTAAAATATGTACATACTGCATTAAATAAATAACATAATAACACAACTAATAATATTTTAATTAAATAACTATAATCAAAAGGTAACTTTAATTTAACTGAATTATATAAACTATCTGTTGCATATCCAAGAAAATAAGGAGCAATTGAATTAAATAATGCTGCTAATAAACAGAATATAATAATAACTAAATATGCACTTTTATATCCTTTTAATATTCTAAATGTTTTTGCAATTATTTCTCCAAATGATGGTACTTTATTATCTTTTTTCATTATAACACCTCCTTTTTTTGAGATGATATAAATTCTTTAAATACCTTACTATTATTTTCAAGATATTTATAGTCTCCAATTGATTCTATTTTACCTTCATCTATGACAATTATATTATCAGAATCTTTTATTGTACCTACTCTTTGAGTTACTAAAATTACCATTTTATCATTGTAATCATTTTTAATAGTATCTCTAATTTTTTTATCTGTTATATAATCTACTGCAGAAAAAGAGTCATCAAATAATAAACATTCTCCACCACTTAATAATGCTCTTGCTATAGACATTCTTTGTTTTTGTCCTCCACTTAAATTGGCAGCTGATTGCTCAACTTTATAGTCATATCCTTCTGTGTTTTGATTAACAAAGTCTTTTATTTCAGCTTCTTTAACTACTTTATCTAATACATTATTTGGTATTTTAGCATCAAACGCTAAATTTTCATATATTGATCCTTTAAACAATAACGTTTTTTGGGGAGTATATGCAAATATATTTCTAAGAGTTTCTATATCATATTCTTTAATATCAATCCCGTTTATTAATATTTGACCTTCAGTTACATCCATATGTCTTAATAATAAATTAATAATTGTAGTTTTACCACTACCAGAAGATCCTATAATTCCAATCCTTTGTCCTTTTTCTACTCTAAAGCTAATATCTTTTAATATATAATCTTCTGCTTTATCATATTTAAAATATACATTTTTAAATTCAATACTTTCTAAAGTTGTTAATTTTATTTTACCTATATTTTCTATGGATGGTTCTACATTTAATATTTCATTTATTCTTCTAAATGAAACTAATACTCTTGGAATATTTAATATAATTACAAGTAACATTAAAAAACTTAAAAGAACAGTTGCCATATATTGAATAAATGCCATCATTGCTCCAATTTCTAAAGTACCTAATTCTAAATATCCTGTTGATACCCACACTATTACTATAGTTGCAATGTTAACAACTAGTATCATTAATGGTTGAATTAAATAAAGTACTTTATTTAAGAATATATTTAATTTCATATTATCAGTATTTACTTTATTAAATCTTTTTTTAAAATAGTCTTCTTTATCAAATGCTTTTATTACTCTTAAACCAGATAATATTTCACGACTACTTGCATTTAATTTATCTAATAATTTTTGCATTAGTTCAAATTTTGGAAAAACTGTAGTAAATATTAAAATTAATGCAATCATTAATATAATTACTGCTATAACAACAATATGTGCAAGATTAGGTGCTGTTTTATATCCCATAATTGCTGCTCCTATACCCATAATTGGTGCAAAAATCATAAGTCTTAATCCAAATGAAAAAGTAGAAGTAATATTACTTACATTATTAGTACTTCTTGTAATTAAAGTAGATGCACCAAACATATCTATTTCTCTTTTACTGAAACTATTTATTTTATTATATAATGCTTTTCTTATTTTATATCCATAGTTATTTGCAAATTTAGATGTTGTGTAGACAACTATAATATTGGCAACTAAACAAATAATAGCTACTACAAACATAATAATAGCTTTATTTATAATAAAACTTGTATCTGAATTACTTATTCCAATATCCACAATATCACTCATTAAATCTGGTAAATATAATTCACAAAAAACATGAATAACCGAAAATATCATCATAATAAATATATATTTTTTAAGTTCACCAATCAATTTAAATATTTTCATATTTTCTCCTTACATAATCATATTAATAATTTCATTCATAACATATATTTTATTTTCCGGTATATATATCATACCATTTTTTATTTCTAAATAACCTTTATTTAAAGCTTCATCTAATTTAAATACTTTATATATATCTTTTTCAAATTTTTGATAAAATTCATTTATACTTATTCCATCTAGCTTTCTAAGCCCTAAAATTAGTTCATTTTCCATTTCTTCTTGCATTGACACTAATAATTCATTTAATCTATATTCTCCATTTAAATATTTGTTTAAATTTCTAGTATTTTCATATCTAGTATCATTTATATATCCATGGCTACCAAGACCAAATCCATAGTATTCTTCATTATTCCAATATGTTAAATTATGCCTACTTTCATATCCAATTTTGGAAAAATTAGAAACTTCATAATGATGATATCCTTTTTTATTTAACTTCTTACATACAAATTTATACATATTATAATCTAGTTCTTCACTAATAGATTTCACATTATTATAAGAAAGCATTGTATGATCTTCGATAATTAATGAATAAGTACTAATATGTTCTACTCCCAATTTAAGTATATTATTAACATCTCTTTTAAATGTAAACATACTCTCTGTTGGTAAAGCATATATTAAATCTACGTTAATATTGCTAAAACCATAATCTCTACATAATTTAATTTTCTCAAATATATCTTTTTTATTATGATTTCTATTCATAAAATTTAAATTTTTTTTATTGAAACTTTCAATTCCAATACTAAGTCTATTAACACCATTCATGTGTAATGTTTTTAATAGTCCATCATTTATGTCATTAACATTACATTCAAAAGTAATTTCATTTATATCTGAAAGATTAAATTTTTTTAAAATATTAAATAGTTTATTTATTTCATCAATACTTAATGAAGATGGAGTTCCACCTCCAATATATATTGATTTAACTTTATCATTTTCATAATATTCTGTAATTTCTTGGTTTAAGGAGTCTAAATATAAATCAATCCACTTTTTATCATAAAGAAATTTACAAAAATCACAATAAGAACAAATACTTTTACAAAATGGTATATGAATATAAACAGCTCTCATATATATTACCTCTATATAATTATAGCATAAAGGAGAAAAGTTGCAATTAAAAAATAGTCATCGCTGACTATTTTAATACTGGTTGTGCAGGTTTTTGTGTTATACCTCTCATTTGCTCAAATTCTTGGCATTTATTATAGAATAATAATATTCTATCCATTTCTTCAGTTGTATCCATTCCTGCTTCTAATAAAGCATCATATCTTTTTCTTGCTGCCCAATACTGTTGACTATAATATTTTAATATTTGACTTGTCTCATAATCTGATGCATTTATAGCATCCAATTTTTCAGTAAGCAATTCATATGCAGATTTCTTTTTTGCAACAGCTGGCTTAGTCACTTGTGGTTGAGTAGCAGTTTTAACTGGAGATGCTGTTCTTGTAGGTACTGAAGTCTTAGGCTGTACTTGTACTACTGGTTTAGCTGGTTTAGTATTCGTTTTAGCAACAACTTGTGGTTTATTTACATTTTCTACAGTCTTTTGAACACTTTGAGTTTTTCTATTTTTAATTTTGTTAACTAAACCAACAGCAATCTTTTTTGTACCTGTTCCAATCTTTTTAACATTATCTAAAGCTTCATCAACATTCTCAATTTTATCTTTCCATTTATCTTTAAGTCCTGTAACACCCAAATTGACTAATCTACCAATAGTTTTAAAAGGATGAACGACATTATAAATTGGAATAAATATTTTAGCAGCAGATTTTAGAAAATGTAAAGTATTTTTAACAGGTCCTCTGTTTTTTAAATATTCTTTAAATTCTGGATCTTTTCTGTTAATATTACCCAAAACTAATCCAGATGCTGGTACCATTGTTGCTGCACTAACAACAGTTCCCCAAATCCATAATGGTTTAAGAGCAGCTAATACAACTCCTAAAATTGTTGTTCCCATAATCAAAACCCCCTTTTTGATTTACGGGTATATTATATCACTTTTGATACTGAAAGTCAACATTTAATTATAAAATGAAACAAATTTATGTCTTTCATCACAATTTTTACCATTAACATATGAATTATTTTTAATTATGTTATCTAAATAATCTATATTCTTTTTATCATTTAATACCAAATTTATATCTTTAATATTTTTTATTACAATATCTATACTTTTATTATATAAATCAATTAATGATTCATTATGCTTTTCTTTTATATTACATGGATGATTCCATCTTTTATGTTCTAGATTCATATTAACATCTTTAATATCATGAAAAGATATTAGTGATATTTTTCTGTTACTAAATAATTCAATAATTTTATAAATACTTCTTTTAATACCAAATCTATCATATCTAAATAATCTATATATTCTTCTTACTCTATTTATAGATTTATAATATTCTAAACCATAATTATCATAATCAAATGTTTCTTTAAATACATGGTTTAATAGTTTAATTACTTCTTCATTTTTATCACATTTTATTTCATTAAATAGTTTATAATTACCAATATTATGAGAATTTAATATATTTTTAGTTAAACACATTTCATACATTCTATGCATATCTTTATCCAAATGATCAAAATAAAATATATATGGATGTACCATATAATCAAGTACATAGTGAGATAAAAATCCATACAAACTTCCTAAAATATAATCGTTATTTTCTAATTTGTTTTCTTTAATATATTTAATATAATTCTTAAAAAATAAAAGTGATTTATTTCTATGCATATAATTTCCCAATTTTTTAGTTTTATTAGAAAAGAAAAATGCATCTGGTCCAAGTGAAAAAAATTTAATAGATTCATTACAATTAATTCTATCTTTAATATCTTTTGCTAAAAAAACATGCGTTGTAATCTCAGCCATATTATTCACCCAAGAAAATTATATCACACAAAAATAAAACTAACTATATTAGTTAGTTTATTTATAGCTTCCAGTAGAATAATCTGTCATATTATTGGCATCCACACCATCAATATATGCTTTAATACTTGCTGGCGCTTTATTAAATGTTACAATTGCACATGGATAATTGATAGCTTGAGTTGTCATTGATCCAAGTTCTGGACTAGTACTAGTCGCATTTATTGTTACATTGTTATTACTATCAATATTAACATTATCAATTTTTATTGAATAACCACCATTATTCTTTTTGCCTAAACCTAAAATTACCTTATACCCATCAGTTGTGGTTTGAATTGATAATCCTGCTTTTTTAGGTAATGAACTTGAAGTACAATTTGTAGTTTTATCAATAGAATATGTTAAGTCACCGGAATTATCATATGTGGTTGTTTGAGCACCATCATTTTCTTCTATAGTTTCAATTGTATTTGGTTTTCTACTAAATGTTACTGTTGCACATGGATATGCAATTGCTTGTGTACATGTAGATGTCACACTTGGATAATGATTTTTAACATATACTTTTGCATTATCATTATCATCTATTATTACTTTTGTAATTTCAACACTATAACACCCTGTTGGCACCCTACCCATATGTATAGTGTATTCATATGAACTGTTTAAATAACCTTCGGTATGTCCTTTATCACTTATTTGCTTACAATATGATTCACTCTTTGTTGTATATGTTATTTTATCATTATTAACAACTACTGGTGGTGTTACAACTGTAGTATTTTTCTTCCATCCTGCATATAATGTTATATTACTCTTTTTATCATAATATTTTGTTGCTTCACATTTTTCATTGTAATAAACTTTACCTTTTGTATAATCAGCATTATCATACCATCCCATAAATGTATATCCACTTCTTGTTGGAATATTTTTACTTATTGATGGCATCATTTCATTAAATTTAACTTCAACTGTTGAAGTTTGTCCTCCAGTTCCACCATTTGCGCTAAACATAACTTTATATTTAGTTTCTTCCACTGGTGTCTTATCATTCGTATCTGGATTTGTTGGTGTTGTTTCTGGTAAAGGTTCTTGTTCTGGCTCTGAGTTTGGTGTTTCAGTTTGCTCATTAGAGTTATCAGTCACATCATTATTATACTCACTAACGATATTTTGATATTTTTTATTAAGAGTATCATGCTTATAATCTACTGCACTCACATAATTTTCATTTGATAAATCACCATAGTTTTTATCAGCTTCAAAATCTTTTTCAGAAACATTCATTTCTTCCACTTCGATAACATGTTCATTATCATATGCAAGAAAATAGATAATATTTCCATCACTGTTAAATTCTATATGATAATTTAAATCACTATTTTGTAATATATTTGATTTACTATCATAATATTTTGTATCATCATTTTTTTCTTTTAATGCAGTTTTATATAATTCTTGGACACTAGATATAAAATTCTTTTTATCACTATTACTAGTAATGTATCTAATTAAAAAATATCCTCCAACTATAATTAAAATAGCAATTAAAATTATTAATAAGATTTTTTTTGCTTTATTCATTCTATCATCTCCTATTAAAAATATTATATCCCTCATATACTTTCTATTGCAAATAATCATCTTTTATTTTACAAAAAAAAACGTCAAAATAGACGTTTTAATATCAAAAATGGTGTCTCCGGCACGATTCGAACGTGTGACCGACGGCTTAGAAGGCCGTTGCTCTATCCAGCTGAGCTAC
>CAMUZE010000032.1 GCA_947165135.1 uncultured Clostridia bacterium | reverse complement strand
TCAATACTACTAAACCAACAAGAAGCGGATATACATTTATGGGATGGTATGATAATTCTGACTATACAAAAGGAACTCAATATTACACTGTAGATTGTACATCTGCAAGAATATTCAACAAATCTAGTGACACTACTTTATATGCAGGATGGAAAGAAAGCTCTTATGCAAGTGTTAATTATAATAATTTTAAATGGACATATTATAAGAGAAAAACTGGCCCAGCCTCTAGTTATAATTCTGATATTAATTCCTATGCTATATGGGCCCCTGAAAATATAAATGATTTAAATGGAGTTTCATTACCATTGTTGGTTTGGTTACATGGTAGTGAAGAGACAATGGAAAAAGCAAATGAAGGAACATTCTTGAGGAGCGGCTTATTAAAAGTTATGAGTGACTGGAATAAATATAATTTAGATCCTGTTCCTGCCATTATAGTTGCACCACAATCTACTGGATGGTGGGCTACTGGGACAGCCAATATCAATTCAATAAGAGCGTTAATAAAATATGCAACTGATTATTATAAAATAGACACTACTAAAATTATCTTTATAGGGCATTCTATGGGTGGATATGGAGTTATTGAAGTGTCTTGGAATATGAAAGACATTCAATTCTATAGCATAGTAATAATGAGTGCTAGAAAATCAAATTATATGGGTTCAGACGGACAGCAGTTCTATTCTAAACAAAAATTAAGAGGATATGGTGAAAGTCAAGATATGGGTGCTTTCCTTTCATGGGCTAATCAATCTAGTAATTATACTTATTATAGAGGCGTAAGCCATGGTAATATACCAGAAAAAGCTATGACTGATGATACCAATGGAGATAAAATATCTGATTTGATGACTTGGTTATTTGGTGAAGACGCAAAAATAAGATAATGTCATAAATTGACATTATTTTTATTTTTTATGTGTTAAATTATATTTGGTGATATAATGTTAAAGGTAAAAGTTATAGATGAAAATCATGAAAAGGATTTAGAGAGAAGTATAAATAATTTCTTAATGAATGAGAATTATGATATAATAGATATACAGTTTAGAACTGCTGTATCAATATTTAGTGAAGAACAAATATATTGTTTTTCTGCAATGATACTATATAAAGATAAGGAGTAGTATGAAAAAAAATACATTCGTTGAAGGAACTATATTTGCATCATTAGCATTTCTAATTATTAAAATACTAGGTGCCGTATATGTTATACCTTTTTATGCAATTGTTGGTACTTTGGGTGGAGCTTTATACTCTTATGCATATACAGTTTATAGTTTAATAGTAAACGTATGTACAATTGGTATACCTAATGCTATTAGTAAGATAGTTAGTGAATATAACACTTTAGAGATGTATGAAGCTAAAGAAAGAACACTAAAAATCGGAAATAAACTTATTTTTGTTATGTCTACTATTTTATTCTTAATAATGTTTATTTTTGCAAAACAAATTGCTTTTATATTTATAGGTAATTTAGATTCATCTGGTAACTCTATAGAAGATGTTGTTTTAGTTATAAGAGCAATATCATTTTGCATATTAATTATTCCATATTTAGCTATTAAAAAAGGATATTTACAAGGCCAAAAATATGTCACAGCTAGTTCAAACAGTGAGGTTATAGAACAAGTTGTGAGAGTAGCAATAATTATTATTGGATCTTACTTAGCAATAAATGTATTTAAATTAAAAACAAGTATGGGCGTCGCGGTAGCAGTATTTGGAGCTTTTATTGCTGGACTTGTAGCATTTATATATTTACAAATTAAAATCAAAAAAAATAAAGAGAACTTTAATCTACCTAAAGAAGGCGTAAGAGATAAAGTAGAAAATAAAACAATATTTAAAAAAATAGTTGCATTTAGTGTTCCTCTTATGATTATATCTATTAGTACAGATATATATTGTATGACAGACTTATCACTTGTTATAAGAGGACTTACATATTTGGGATATAATGCGGCAACTGCAGAAACTATTGCGAGTATTATATCTACTTGGGCTATGAAAATATGTTTAATAGTTAATGCTATTACATTAGGACTTAGTGTTAATATTATTCCACATATGGTATCTAATTATATTAAAAAGGACTATAAGGCAATAAATAGTCAATTTATTAAATCAATTGGTATTGCTTTAGCTATAGGTCTTCCAATGACTATTGGAATAAGTATATTATCACATGAATTATATACAATATTCTATGGAGCAAGCGAATATGGTGGCATTATCTTAAGATTATTACCATTTGCAATATTCATTAGTAATACTAACTTAGTTATAAATAGTGTACTTCAAAGTTTAAGTAAATATAAGGTTATATATTTAAGTACAATCAGTGGACTGGTTGTTAATGCGATACTAGATATACCTCTAATGATACTTTGTAATAAGATAGGTATTTATACATACTATGGAGCTATTTTTGCAACATTAATTGGTTCCTCATTATCTGTATTCATATCATTAAGAGCATTAAAGAAATCAATGAATTTTGAATATAAGGGAATACTTAAAATAATGTTAAAACAATTATTACCATTAACATCGATGATAGTTTCTGTATTAGTTGTTCAATACTTTATAAAAGGTTTATTTGTAGGTGGAAGACTTATATCATTAATACCTTGTTTCATTTGTGCGATAGTTGGGGCAATAGTATATGGAATTATAAGTTATAAAACTGGTTTATTACATGAAGTATTTGGAGAGGAATATTTAAAGTCTATATTAAAAAAATTAAAATTAAAAAAGATTTAATTAAATCTTTTTTTATTTAAAATAAGCAATTATAGCTCCAATTATTAGAGAAATACTTATTATCATACATAGTATGAAAAATAATAGTGGTTTATTAATATAAGCTGCTGATTTCTTTTTTAGTTTTGGTCCTTTTTCTTGAAGCTCACTATTTATTTTTTGAAGTTCATCAACTCCAACTTCTTCAGCAATTCTTTCTGCTTCTTTTTCGTCGCCTTCTTGTTTTGCTTCTTCGATTAGAGCTGTTTTTAAATCACGTAACTCTTCAAGCGAAAGTCTGTTATTCTCGGCGTTTTCCATTATACTGTCTAGTTGTTTTTGGTCAAAACTTCCGTCTTTTACAATGCTTGTATCTAATACAGGATTTATGTCATCTGGTCCTAATGTGGTAGTTTCTTCGTCTTGCTTACCGCTAATGTTTGCCTCGATTCCTTTTTCCTCAGTATGTATTTCAATTACTTCTTTTGTTTCTGGAAGAACAAATGTGTCAGCTTCTTCATTAAATACCACTCTTCCATCATTTATTTTTTCTTTAAATTTACCGCTTTGACTAACAAACTCAGTTTGTTTTACTTTATCTGGATTTATTTTTCTTTCATCTAGTTCATCATCTAAAGGCATTTCTCCAAATCTTTGTTTTAATTCTTCAAATACTTTTTTAGAATCAATTTTTTCACCTTTTTTAGTCTTAGCAAACTCACGTCTATATATATCGGATAAAGCATAGTTATCGTCAACATTTAATATATGTGTGATATTATGTTCATCAGTATATTTTACTTTTCTTTTTCCATTTACATATATTATTTGAAGAACTCCATCTATAGCAAATTCTTTATTCATTTGTTCTACTTCTTCTTGACTACCAACTTCTTGTTTTTTAAGTTCTTCTTCTTTTTTCTTTTGTTCTTCTAAATCTTCTGGAGCAATTCCTTTTGATTTAACCATTTCAATATTATTGTTAATATATTCATCAATTGCATAATTGTCATTTAATTCAATTATTTCATCCAAATCTGCTGCTTCTAGTATTTCTATAGCATTACTTGTAAATGTCATACCATCTAATTTATTGTTTAGCACTCTATAGATTTCTAGAACCATTTCTAAGTCTTCTTTATTTTCTGGATTGATTTTAAAATCCACGCCATTTGCCTTGGCAACTTCTAATGCATAAAATTCTATAAGACCATTTTCTAAGTGTTCACCATAAATAACTTCTTTAAATTTGCCTTTAGAAACTTCTACATTTAACTCACATGTAATGCTGATGATATCATATAGCATATTACGTATGATATCGCATTTAGCATCAGTTTCAGTTAATTTCTCATCGTTATAATCTATGTTTGAATAGTCATTATTTGTTAATAAAATAACAGAACTTTCTGGTAAGAATTTTTGAAATCTAAAAATAATATATTTCTTAATAGTTGTTTCAAATTCCTTTAGTCTTTCCTTAGATATCATACCCATGCCTCCATATTCTTTCATTATAAGTATATAATAATTTTCACACTTTTACAACTTTTATTTTATTAACTCATATGTTATAATATATTTACATTATTAGTGGAGGTGAAATCTATAATGAAAGTAATATTCATAAAAGATGTAAGGGGCCAAGGTAAAAAAGATGATATTAAGGAAGTAAAGGATGGTTATGCTAAATACTTGATATCTTCGGGTTCAGCTGTACCATATACTTCCACAAGTATGAATGTATTAAATAAACAGATTGATAAAAGACGTGAAGATGAAGCAAAATTAATTGCTGAATGCAATAAAATTAAAGATAAGCTCAAAGGTAAAAAGATAACTTTTAAAGTTAAAACAGGTAAAGAAGATAAGGTGTTTGGAAGTATTAGTACTAAACAAATTAGTGAGGAACTTTCAAAACTAGGATTTGATATAGATAAAAAGAAAATATCTAGTGATGTAGAAATTAATTCACTAGGTACTCATGAAGTAACTATAACACTTCATAAGGAAGTAGTATTTAAAATTGATGTAATTTTAACAAAATAATAAGGAGTATTGATGGCAAGAAAAGAACCTCAAAATTTAGATGCTGAAATATCAGTATTAGGATGTGGATTTTTAGAAAAAAATGCACTTGATAAAATCATGGATGAAGTAAGCGATGATATGTTTTATAGTGAAGCAAATAGATTAATATATAAAACAATAAAGAATCTACATATTAATAATATTCCAGTAGATGCACAAACTGTATGCAATGAACTTGATAAAAGTAAATCGTTATCTAAAGTTGGTGGGGTAGAATATATTACTGAAATAATTAATTCTGTGCCATCAACAGCTAATTTAAGTTACTATATTAATATTATTTTTGAAAAAGCAATTCTACGTAATTTAATAGCTAAAAGCACTAAAATACAAGAAGATTGTTATGAAGAAAAAGATAATGTAGTAGATATAGTAGAAAATGCAGAAAGAAATATATTAAGTGTATATAATGATAAATTAGGAAGAGATATTCAAAAAATACAGGATGTTCTTCCTGAAGTACAAAAGACAATTGAATCATTATCAGAATCAAAAGAAGAATTTACTGGTATTAGAACAGGATATTATGATTTTGATAATATGACTCGTGGTCTTCAAAAGAAACAAGTTATTATAATCGCAGGACGTCCAGGTTGTGGAAAAAGTGCCTTTGCATTAAATATTGGATTAAATGCTGCAATTCAAGGTAAAAAAAGCGTTGCATTATTCTCACTTGAAATGGGTGTAGAAGAGATTGCAAAAAGAATGTTTGGATGCGTTGGTAAAATAGATGGGGACGTTCTTAAGAGTGGTAAATTAAAAAATACTGACTGGAAGAGATGGAATGAAGCTATGAGTGAACTTTCTGATACAAAGTTCTATATAGATGATTCTGGTGGCCTTACAGTTAGTGAAATAAGGCGTAAATGCAGAAAATTAAAGAATTCAGATGATGGACTTGATTTAGTAATTATAGATTACTTACAATTATTATCTAGTTCAGCTAAATATGCAGGACAAAGAGTTCAAGAAGTAAGTGAAATAAGTAGAGATATTAAGAAGCTTGCCATGGAACTTGATATTCCTGTAATAGCTCTTGCACAATTATCAAGAAGTGTTGAACAAAGAAAAGGTGAAGATAGTAAACCAAGATTATCTGACTTAAGAGAATCTGGTTCAATTGAGCAAGATGCGGATATTGTACTTTTCTTACACAGTGATGAATATGGAAAATATGATGGAAACGTTAATAGAAAAGTAGAATTATTAGTTGCAAAACATAGGGCAGGCTCTACTGGAACAGTTAATCTATTATTTAAAATGAATACAGGTTCATTTGATAATTATATGAGTAGGGATGATAGCAATGAATAAGGATAAATATTCAATTTCCTCTATTTTGCTTGGAATCTTTTTTGTCGTACTAGTGGTATATTTAGGTTTAACATTTGAACCTCGTGAAAGAAAAATAAATTCGTACTATCAAGTATACTTGGGTGGACAAAAAATTGGACTTATTAAATCTAAAGATGAACTTTATGATTTGATTGATGAAGAGCAAAAAGAAATTAAAAATTATTATAATGTTAATAAAGTATATCCTCCTAGTGGATTAGAAGTTAAAAAAGTACTAACTTATAAAAATAATGTTATTACTGCCAAAGAAGTATATAATGAAATTAAAGATTTAGATCCATTTACTATTGAAGGTTATGAGGTGTCAGTAACTCAAGATAAAAATAAAAAATTAAAATTTTATATTTTAAATAAAGAGGATCTAGATGTAGCAGTTAGGAATACAATTACATCGTTTTTAAGTGAAGAAGAATATGATGCCTATTTAAATAATAATCAAAAAGCTGTTAAAGATGATGGAATGGAAATAACAGATGTATATTTTGATCAAGCAGTAACAATAAAAAAAGCATATATTTCTACTGAAAAAGAGATTATTACTGATTCAGATGAATTAAGTAGATATTTCTTATTTAGTAAAACTGAAATAACAGATACTTACAAAGTAAAAGCTAGTGATACAATTGAAAGTATTGCAGAAAAGAATAAATTAGGTGTACCAGATTTCTTAATTGCAAATCCTTCAATTAGAAGTGAAAAAGCATTACTTGCAGAAGGACAAGAAGTTAATGTAGCACCTATTAATCCTGTTGCGGATATAGTGGTTGACTCATATCAAACTGAAACACAAATAGTTAAATATGAATCAAAAACTCAATTAGACAAATCCTTAAGTGCAACTGAAAGATTTGTTAAACAAAAAGGATCTAATGGTGTATCTAAAGTTGTTTTCGCAACACATGAAGTTAATGGACAAATTGTTAATACAAAATTAGTATCAGAAGATGTAATCACTCCAGCAGTAGATGAAATAATTGTAGTGGGTGCTAAAAATGTTGTATATGTTGGTAATTCAACATTCTGGGCATGGCCTACAACAAAACCATATAGAATTTCATCTTATTATGGATGGAGAGTTCACCCAATTCAACATATTCAAAAATTCCATACTGGTGTAGATATTACTGGTACTAAATCTAGAGATATTTATGCAATTCAAGATGGAACAGTAGAGTCATCTTCATATAGCGGATCTATGGGTAATTATATAACAATAGATCATCACAATGGTTATACTTCTACATACATGCACTTGAAAACTAAAATAGCAAAAGTAGGCCAAGAAGTAGAGAAAGGTGAAAAGATTGGAATAATGGGATGTACTGGTTCTTGTACAGGTACACACCTTCACCTAACTATTTATAAAAATGGTGAAAGAATTAATCCACTTGACTTATATAAATAATGATAAAGATATTATGCGTTGGTAAAATAAAAGAAAATTATCTAAATGACTTTATTAATGATTATAAACTTCGAATATCAAAGTATTCTAAAATAGAAATAGTTGAATTAAAAGATAGTAACATTAATAAAGAAAGTGAAGAATTATTAAAAAATATTAATGAAAAAGACTTTAATATAATAATGGATATTAAAGGTAAAAAATATAATTCAGTAGAATTTTCTAATTTAATAGATAATACTTTTGTAAAGGGATACTCTACAATTACATTTATTATTGGTGCTTCTGATGGGGTAACAGAAGAAGTAAAGAATAAATGTAATTTAAGAATTTCTTTTTCTGATTTGACATTTCCTCATGGAGTATTTAGGTGTATTCTTTTAGAACAAATATATAGATCATTTAAGATATTAAATAATGAAAGTTATCACAAATAGTGATAACTTTTTTAATTAAAAATATTATTTAATATGTGGATTATTTTAACTATATATTTATTAATAATAGCTGTATATTTTAGTATCAAATTAAAATTTAAAAACTTTAAAATTAATATAAAGGAACTATTTAAAAGAGATAAAACATCATTATTCTTAACATTAGGTACTAAAATTGGAGTTGGTTCAATAATTGGAACTACTTCTTCCATATTAATTGGGGGTTTTTCATCTGTTATATGGATAATTCTTTTTTCTTTTATTTTCTCATCAATCATTTATTATGAAAGTTATTATGGAAATAAATATAAAAAAAATAATAATAATGAATATGTAGGTGGACCTTATTTTATTTTTAAATATGGTCTTAATGACAAGACACTTGCAATAATATCATTAATTCTATTAATTATTCTATATTCATTTTTATTTCAAATGATTCAATTTAATACTATAAGTTATGCATTAATTAATTATTTAAATATATCTAAAACAATAATAATTATAGTTAGTTCAATTATTTTATTTATTACATTATCATTATCAGTAAAAAATATATTAAATTTAATGAATAAAATAGTTCCATATATGTGTTTATTATTTATAG
>CAMUZE010000031.1 GCA_947165135.1 uncultured Clostridia bacterium | reverse complement strand
AAATAATCTAATTTCATATGATTGAAGTTTTTATTATTAGTTATTGCTTCAAATAGTGTTGGTACTCCTACTAAGACATTTGGCTCATATTTTTTTACAATTTTATCAAATGTTTTAGCATTAAATTGTGGAAGCAAAATACTAGTACCACCAAAGTATTGAACACAATGAATACATACACTTAAACCAAAACCATGGAATATAGGCATAATAGCAAGTACTTTATCTTTATCTTTTAAGCAAGCTACATGTTCAAAGTTTTGCATAGCTGATGCATTAAGATTTAAGTTAGTTAACTTAACTCCTTTTGGTGTTCCTGTTGTACCACCTGAATAAAGGATTGCTGCGATATCTTTTCCTTTGAAGTCATCATCAATTTCTTTACTATAATCTTTTCCTAACTTAATAAATTCTTTCCAACTGATCATTTTCTTATGTGATTCATTATATGCTTCATTTAAATAATTAATTGGATTCATTGATAATAATGTCTTATGGACATTAGTTGCAGCATATAATGATTTTAAATGAATTGGCATTGATTCTCCTACACCTACACTAATTACTTTTTTTACTTTAGTTTCTTTAATAATTTTGGCAACTTTTTCTACTGTAAAATCGATAGTTATTAGCCATTCTGTTTTGGAAATATTTAAATAATGTTTAATTTCATTTTCTGCTGATAATGGATGTATCATAGATGCTATTGCACCTATTTTATTAGCAGCATAGAAAGAAATTATTCCTTCTGGAGTATTTGGCATACAAATACTTACTACATCTTTATGCTTTACTCCTATGGCTTTAAAAGATCTTGCTACTTCATCAATTTGTTTTAAAAACTCATGATATGTCTTTTTATTTCCAAAATAGTTATAACTAATATTATTAAGATGTTTACTTGCTGTATATTCAATTAATTTATAGGCTGAAAAATCAGGATACTCTAGATTAGCCTTTTCTCCATCATAAAATTTGCGCCATGGGGCTTTTAAATTTCTACTCATAATATATCACCAACGTTTATTATACTATAAATATGTATTTGAAACAAATAAAAAAAGAAAGTATTATACTTTCTTTAGCAAGCTTTTTAAATAATTTTTGGCTTGAATTAATCTATTTTGTAGAGAATTTCTTAGTTTAGGAAATATCCATGGAACAAAAACTACTACAAACCATAAACAATCAAACCAATCGCCTGATATTAAGGCAATAATTCCAAATATTAGGATAATAATACATAGCATTATTAAACCTATTAATATAAGCAAATTAGTAACATTATTCATATTACTCATATTATTAAAATCTATTTCTTTTTTAGATATTAATTTTTCTGCTTTTTCTTTAAAAGAAGTATATCTTTCTTCTAATTCTTCAAAAGATGAAATATCTGATTTATAAGTATCTTCTCTATAAATTACAGTCCCATCTTCTTTTAATTTTAAGTCAACATTTTTATAATTAGATATATCTAAATTAACTTTAAAATCTTCTGAAAAATACTTTAATAATTTATTACGACACTTCATAGAAATGAAACTAGATTCATTAATAAAAACTTTTAATTCATTATTAATTTTAGTTAACTTTTCTTTATTTGCCATAATACTCTCCTTTTAATCTTCTTTTAAATTATAATATACATCTTGAACATCATCATTGTCTTCTAGATTATCTACTAGTTTATAGATTTTTTCTTTTCCTTCTTCATCTAGTTCAACTTCCATATTTGGTATATATGTTAATTCGCATTGTTCAAATTCTTTTACATCAGCTGCTTCTAAAGCATCTTTTACTGCTGTAAAAGAGTTTTGATCAGTTGTTATAACATAACTGTTTTCTATATGTTCAAAGTCAAGTGCTCCAGCATCTAGTGCAGTCATCATCATAGTATCTTCATCATATGCATCAGCAATTACGATAGAACCACGACGTTCAAACATATAAGCAACTGAGCCATCAGTTCCTAAGTTTCCACCTGCTTTTGTAAATGCACTTCTTACACTTGCTGCTGTACGATTACGATTATCAGTTAAGCAATCAACCATGAATGCAACACCACCATGGCCATAACCTTCATATCTTACACTTTCGAAATTTGCTCCATCTGTTCCACCAGTAGCTTTCTCAATTGCTTTTTGAATATTATCTTTTGGCATATTTTGTGCTTTTGCTTTATCTACTGCTAAACGTAGAGCTGCATTTTGTGCTGGATCAGGACTTCCACCTTTTGCTGCTACCATAATTTCTTTGGCTAATTTTTGGAATACTTTTCCACGTGCAGCATCTAACAATCCCTTTTTTCTATGAATTGTTGCCCACTTTGAATGTCCACTCATTCTATTACCTCCTCAATTTATTACGTTCTTATAATATCATGTTTTAAGAAAAAAATAAAATACTTTATAGTTTCTTTTATTGATTTACTATATTTTTTCCTTTAAGGAAATCATCATCTACCTCTTCTATTGTTGGAACAGCACTAGTTGCTTCTTCTCCAGTTTTTTTGTATTTATTGGCAGCAGCATATATTTTATTTCTAGATTCTGTTTTCATTCTAGTATAAATCATCATAGTATTTTGGAGAATTGATTTAAAATAACCTTCTATATTACTTTTTACTTCTTGATTTCCAAATGCATTAATTTTATCCAAATCAGCTGCTACTTCTCCGGCAATGTTTATTAAGGAAGATAATGCTTCATCAAATAGATCTCCACATTCGTTTGGTCCTGTTTCAATATTTTTAAAACCAAATTCATCAGATAGAGGAAAGTGATTTTGTACTTTCCCTATTACTGTTGGTGCCTTAGCAGCCATATTTTTTGGTAATTGAGTTTCTAGAACAATAAGAGGTTGCACCCCACCTGTCTTAGCATAAGCTTCTGCTATTTCTTTTATTGTCATAGCATAACTTGTATAATTCATTTCAGTATTTTGTATTAAATTCTGCATTCTACTCCAAAATTCTTTTATAAAGCTTACTGCATATTCATCTTCCCATATTTTAGATAATTTTTCTTCAAAATCCTCGCCACTATTTATTAATTTAGTTTCAAACCTAATTACTGCAGAAGCTGATTCATCAAGTATTTTCTTTGCTTCTGTAATTGATAATGTTTCATCCGCCATTTTATGCACCTACTTTTAATTTATTATATTGTATATTGCCACTTTTATCAATAATATTTATTTGATATAATTAAGATGGTGATATTATGTATTTGAAATTACATGGTAAAAAAATAGATATTATAAAATTAACTAAGTTCAAAGAAAGATTTAAAGGCTTAAAATTTGTACTAGAACCAATCGATTATGGAGTATGTTTTCCCAATAAGAAGTTTATTACTACTAACTTTTTATGTCAAAGAGTTGATATTGTTATTACTGATAAAGATGATATTGTTATTGATATGATGGAGAATGTTAAATCTGAAAAATATTTTATTAGAATCAAAGCTAAATATACTTATTTCTTACCACTTGGTTCTTGTAAATACTTAGATATTGGTGATAAATTAAATATAAGAGAAAAAGAAAAAGAAACTGAATAGTTTCTTTCTTTATGCATTTAAACCAATGATATTAGCTTTATAATTTGTTACTCTACCGATACCTTGTGGGCAAGCTAAATATAAATTACCATTATTATCGGCAAAGGCGGCTTCTACTTCATCACTCATTGAACCAAAACCACTACCAAATGAATGTGTCTCTAACTTAATACCATTTAAACTATACGTATATAGAGCTCTATAACTATTATATGGTGATGAATCAGCTATGAAAATATTAGTTCCATCAGTTCCAATTCCTTGGATTGAATCACCATTCCAATTTTGTAGTGTTACTTCTTTACGTTTTTCATATGTATTATTAGATTGATTATATTGATAGAAATGTAATTTTCCTCCTCCATAACCAACTAGCATATGAATAGATGGTACATATGTTATACCAACGTGACTTGAAGATATTTTAGAATAACCAGCTATCTTTCTTGTCCCATTATCTATTAGTATTAAGCCATTTTTACTTGATGTTTTTAATATATAGCCACGATCATTATCAAAAGCTAGTCCATCCATGTGACCTGCTTCACTTCCTAATTCAACACAGCCTTCTAGACGATCAGTTGCCATGTCTGACCAACATACTCTTCCACCTCTACTAGAGCTTTCAATACTACCATAGTTTTTATTTTGGGCATATACAGCATATTTTCCTGTATAGCACGCTGCTTGGACAGCTCGATATCTATTTCTTCCATCACCTAATCCCGAACTTGGATTGTTATTGTTAGTAGATATAGCCTTGACAACATTTAGTCTTTTATTGGCATAATCACTTTTATTACTTATACTATTAGCTGGTACTGCACCCATTTGTTTGGCATCACCTTTTTCATAATTCCTAGGATCACTAAGAAAATGTTTACTGTCATTATCATTTAATCTAATATATTGTGATAAATAACTTGGTGTTGATGCATTTATCCAACAAGAACTTATATGAGTATTATTACCTACCATTTCCATAGATAAATCTATTAGCATAGGAATAAAAAATACAGTTACTGTTGCTATAATAGTATTAAAAATTTTTTTGTATGTTTTTTTATTATCGTCTGGTGAAGTTATTAATTTGACTATAGTTATAGTTAAAGATACTAATAATATAATTGGAACAATAATATGTATAATATTTAATATGCCTTTTACTACACCCAATCCATTAGAAAGAGCTGCATCTGTACATGTATTAATATTATCCTCTTCCTTTATTATTGCATTTCTTTATAAAACATTGTTTTTTCTATTACTGATTTTACATCATTATTATTGAATGGTTTTCCTAACATATCTACTATTCCATATGTAAAAGCTCTATCAATTGTTTCTTTAGAAGAGTCTCCGGAAATAATAGATACTGGCATTTGTTTTAATAAGTTGTTTTCTTTCATAAAATCAAGTACAGCAAAACCATCTACATGTGGCATATTTAAATCTAATAGGATCGCAACTATGTTTTCATTATTCATATTTGCTGTAATAATATCTATAGCTTCTTGTCCATCACTTGCAGTTCCAACAGCATATTCTTCACTAAAGATTCTTTTGACAAAGTTTCTTATTATATTTGAATCATCAACTACTAATATGGTCTTGTTTTGATATGGTTCTACATTATTTGAAGCTGGAGCTTCTTCTTGTACGTCATCAGTTCCATTTAAATACTCTCTTACTATTACTAATGATTTATTAGCTTCTGTTACTAGTTCTGTAAAATGTTCATTAATATAGAAAATATCTCCTACTTTTCCATGCTCTTCAAATTCTAAAGCCATATCTGATAATTTAGTAAAGCCAAAGTATTTAGCATCACTTTTTATTGAGTGAACAAAAATAGTAAAATTATTTATATCTTTATTATCTAAATAAGTAGTTAATTTATTTATTTTATCTGGCAATCCTACTAAGTATTCTCCTACTGTTTCATTATAGGTCCCCATGTCGCCAAATAATTCTAGACTTTTATCTATGTCAACACCATTATTTTTTAAATACTCTACACTTCTCATCTTCTGCACCTCATCTATTCTAAAATTAATTATAATAAAAACAATAAAAAAAAGCAAGAATCTTGCTTTTTTATATTATTATTTCTTTATTAAATTTTTATTTATGTTTATTTGACCTTTAGACATTGTGTTTAGATATGCTGCTAAAGATTGTAAATCAGAAAATACCATTACTCCGTTTTCAGCAACTAACTTAGCTGTTTTTCTTACGCATTTTAGAGTATGACCTTCAAAACTTTTTCCATTGGCACTTTCTAGTACACATAATACTGTTGATTCTGGTCTCTTGTTACTATCATCTGTTACTTCTACGAAACTATAGAAACCTTCTCCTTCTGGAGTAATTACATATACTATTACATCATCTGTTTGTCTATGAAAGTCTTCTACTGCTTGGCATTCTGGTGTCCAATTTGGCACAACTGGATTAAATGCTTCTACTTGTTCACCTAGCATTGGCATTAATTCTTCTCTCCATGTTGAATCAGCACATGTTCCTCCTAAAAATACATTTACTTTTTCCATTATTCATACCTCCTTATATTTAGTTTTATAAAGGCCTTGCATAACTAAAAAAGTAAAATAAAAGACAAGACCTTTATAGTAAAAGTCTTGTCCAGAATTACATCTTATTAATACGGTTATTTCTAACGTAGTGACGTATTAATACATTTAAGGACTACTCCCATTTACGAGTCTATATTATAACATAAAATGTCTATTTTGTCAATCTCTCTTATTCCATACTATTGGATATGGATCATGATATTTTTTAAAATATGTTTTTTGTAATGTTCCTAAGTTATTTGATTCTATTTGGTTTTCTGCATAATATAACATTGCATGTAACCATTCATCATCTGATTCATAGAAATCAAATATATCTCCATGTGGACCACCTTCGCAGAAACCAAGCATAAAATCTTTCTTATTTGAAGTTGCACTTCTAATTATCGTTTCTGTTGCTTCACATGGCATAAATGCTACTACAAGTCCAGCTTTTGAAATATCTGTAGACAAAGTAAATTTTTCTTTTCTTAGTTTTAAATTAGGGATGTCTGTTTTTGTTGTTCCTAGTCTTGGATCGTATACTGTTACAGTTCCTTTTTCTTGTTCCATAGCAATTCTCTTAGCTAGATTAGGAATGATTCCTCCACCTATTTCTACTATATCTTGATTAATATCAAATTCTCGTTTTAATAAATCTAAAAAGCCCTGATAAATATCTTCATCTTCTTTAAATAAATCTAATTCAGCAAATAATTCACGCATAATATCTGGTATAAATTTACCAGAATAGTCTATTTTACTACCACTTCTTATATGCATTTTTTCCCATTCGTCAAAATAGTCTGGATGTTTTGCTAAAAATTTTAATATACGATCTTGTTGTTTTATTAATTCTGTGCTTGTCCTCATATAAATGCCCCCAATGCGCTATATTATAGCATAAACAAAAAAATAATACAAATGTATTATTTTATCTCTATTAACAGTGGGTAATGATCACTTATTTTTAAGTCTGTTACTATTTCTTTTTTTGTTACTTCAAAGGACTTAGATAAAAATATATGATCTATGGCACGATGATATTTAGACTGTTTTAAAGTTTTGTCATTTAATTCTACTCTATAAATATCTAATCTATTTAATTCATCGACAAATCTATTAAATATCTCTTTGTTATTTTTTAAATTAAAATCTCCTGTTAGAATAATCTTATTATTATCTTTTTTAATAATATTAAGTATTTTATTTAATTGTTTTTCTTTTACTTTATCATATTTATAATCTAGATGAGTATTATAGATTGATATTAATTCATTATTATCTTCTATTACAGTTTTAGTAATTATTCTATGTAATAGTGATGGATAATGTGGTAACCAATAAGTTTTTGTATATAAGACATTTTTATTTGTAATTATTGGAGTAGATTCATTGATAAGATTAAATAATAGTGGAAATCTATATCTAAAGATATTATTAATATGATACTTAGTATTTTCTAAGTCTTTTTTTAAATCTTTATATAATGGTTTATATAATTCTTGTAAATTTAAAATATCTATTTTATTATCTTTTAGATATTTTAATATTTCTTTTTCTTTAGATTTAGAATATTTTCTTATATCATTTTTTATATTAAATGTTGATATTATCATTAATCTTTATAATCGAAGTAGAAGTCTAATATTCTTACTTGATCTCCTTCTTCGGCTCCTAGTTTTTGTAATTTATCATCTATTCCCATACGTCTTAGTTTTTTAGCAAATCTATAAATGGCTTCTTCTGAGTTGAATTTTGTCATTTTAAATATTCTTTCTATTTCTTTACCTTCAATTACCCAAGTACCATCATCATCTCTTGAAATTGTAAATGGTTCTTCTTTTTTGAATTTGTATAGTACATGTGATTCTATTTGTGAATCATCATATAATGGATTATTTGGTATTGTATCTAATAGATCAGCTAAATGATCAACTACTTGTTGCAATCCTTTATTTTGTGCAGCACTTACTTCATAGATTTCACAATCTACTTTTTTCTTGAATGCTTCTAAGTTTTCTTTAGCACCTTCAATATCCATTTTATTAGCAATAATAATCATTGGCTTTTTCATTAGTTTTTCATTGAATGCTTCTAATTCTTTATTAATTAATAAATAGTCTTCATATGGATCTCTTAGTTCACTACCAGACATATCTATAACATGAGCTATTACTCTAGTTCTTTCTATATGTCTTAGGAATTTATCTCCTAGTCCTTCTCCTTCACTTGCTCCTTCGATTAATCCAGGAAGATCTGCCATTACAAAACTTCTTCCATCACTAGATTTTACTACTCCTAAATTTGGAGATAATGTTGTAAAATGATAAGCTGCAATTTTAGGCTTTGATTTAGAACCACATGAGATTATAGTACTCTTACCAACGCTTGGTAGTCCTACTAAGCCAACATCTGCTAACATTTTAACTTCTACTTTTAAATTTTTTTGTTCTCCTTCTTCTCCATTTTCAGAGTAATCTGGAGCTGTATTAGTTTGAGTTTTGAAGGCAGTGTTTCCACGACCTCCTCTTCCGCCTTTAGCAATTATTTCTTCTTGATTTTTTCTTGATAAATCAGCTATTATTAGGCCAGTATCTAAATCGGTAACTACTGTTCCTTGTGGTACT
>CAMUZE010000030.1 GCA_947165135.1 uncultured Clostridia bacterium | reverse complement strand
TTCGCATTACATTCATTATATCTGGTTCTTCACATACACTTAATATCATTCTATCATCCTCTATTTTATTTTATCATTTTTAAATGTTTTTGTACATATTGATATTTTAATAAAAATTGATTATAATATATTTTCAGAAAGGAAATATTATGAATAACAGAAATAGAAAAGTACTTGCAATTGCAATGAGTTTATCAATGATATTTAATAGTGCAAATGCAAAAGTAACAAAAGATGTATATTTACCAGTTGAACCATTAACTATAGAATCTCAACTTGATAATAAAGGAAGAAGACTTAAAAAGACAAATAAAAATATGTAATAACTACATATTTTTATTTTTAAATAATTCGTTACTATCAAGCACTATTGTAACAGGACCATCATTGTATATTTCTACCTTCATATCACTTCCAAATATACCTGTTTCAACATGAAGATATTCACTTAGTTTTTTATTAAAATAATCATATAATTTAGTTGCGTCATCAGGATTTAATGCTTCTACAAAAGATGGCCTATTTCCTTTAGTACAATTTGCATATAAAGTAAACTGACTAATACTTAATATACTACCTTTAGTATCTAAAATACTTAAATTCATTTTTTCATTTTCATCTTCAAAAACTCTTAAATTTATTATTTTAGTTACCATTTTATCAACAATATCTTTATTATCGCCATCAGTAAATCCAACTAATGCAACATATCCTTTATCTATTTGACCATTTATTTTTGAGTCAATTGTTACTTTACTAGATTTACTTCTTTGTAAAATCACTCTCATTATATAAATACCCTTTCAACTTTAGATACATTTTTAATAGATTTAACATCTTCAATAAATTTATGTAAATCATCTATATTTTTTACTTTACAAGTCATATCATAAAATAGTTCATTGTTTCTATTTATTAAATTAATTGATTCGGTAGCAATTCCTTCCTGAGTAGCAAGAGTTACTATATTAAGAAGAATATCACTAACATCATCTATATATACTTTTAATTTAGCCGTATATTTATTATCAGCATTTTCATCCCAAGATGCTTCAATTACCCTTTCACTGTTCAAATCAATATTAGGGCATTTTTTAGAGTGAATTTTAACTCCATATCCACGAGTTATATATCCAACTATATCTTCGCCATATACTGGATTACAACATGTTGCGAGTGTACATAGAATATCAGTTGAACCGGCAATTACTATACCAGTTTTTCCACTTTTCTTTTCAAGTGTAATCATTTTCTTTTTAGGACTGTGTATTTCAAGTCTGCCTAATATTGATGATGGTAAAAACTTAAGAGTTGATACTCCAAAATAAATGTCATCAAGTGAAGATGTACCTAAACTATTATTAAGTTTTTCCACATTTTCATCAGTGAACATATCATTTATATCAACGTTCTTTTTCTTGCATTCATTTGACATCATTTCTCTTCCAAGAGTAATATATTTTTCTCTTTCTTTTTTATAGAAAAATGATTTAATTCTTGATTTAGCACCTTCAGTTTTTACTATTTTTAACCATCCTTTAGATGGAACATGACCTTTTTGAGTTATTAATTCTACTTGATCTCCTTCTTTTAATTCATAATCAAGCCTTACCATTTTGGAATTAACTAAAGCACCTGTAGTAGTATTTCCAACTTCACTATGAATCTTATATGCAAAATCAAGTGGTGTTGCTCCTTGAGGAAGTTCAATTATATCTCCTTTTGGAGTATAACAATATATATCAGTTCTTTTAAGTTCATCTTTAATATTTTCGAAGAATTCCATGTTCTGTTCTATATCATTTACTTCAACTAAAACTCTAAATTGTTCTAATATTTTATCTAAATCATTCTTAACAGAACCATCTATTTTTTCTTTATAACTCCAGTGAGATGCTACTCCTTTTTCAGCTATTTCATCCATTTCATGAGTACGAACTTGAAGTTCATAAACACGTTTATCTTCCCCATATATAGTAGTATGAAGACTTTGATACATATTTGCTTTAGGATTTGCTATATAATCTTTAAATCTATTTGCTATAGGTTGATATTTAGCTTGAACAAGTCCAATTACACGATAACAATCCTCTACATTATTTGTAAGTACTCTAACGCCTAATAAGTCATAAATATCTTCCCATCTCTTACCTAATTTTAATTTGTTATAAATACCTCTTACTGATTTTACACGAGATACAATTTCATAATCAATATTATGTGCGTCTAAAATACTCATAATTCCATATTTCATTTTTGATAAAGATATTTCAAGTTCACTTCTATTCGCATTAATTTTTTCAAGTACTTCATTATAACCAACTGGATCACTATATTGTAAACATAAATCTTCCATCTCACTCTTCATCTTTTTCATACCAAGTCTATGAGCAAGAGGAATATAAATATTATTAGTTTCCTCGATTATATATTTTTGATGTTCTTTATCATGTACTTTTAAACTTCTTAAATTATGAAGCCTATCAGCAAACTTAATAAATAAGGTGGCTGGGTTTTCAGAAAGTCCTACTATTATTCTTCTATATTTTTCAGGATTACTTACTTTAAATGTTTGTTTTAGATGACTAATTTTAGTAATAGAATTTACTATATCAGCACTTTCTGTTCCAAACATTTCTTCTACTTCTTCATATGTCATTTTATCTAAAGTTATAGCTTCATGAATTAACGCGCATCCAATAGTAACTGGATCCATTTTAAGTTCTGCTAAAATATATGCAACATTTATTGGATGATAAATATATTCTTCCCCTGTTTCTCTTTTCATGCCAGCATAAACTATTTTAGCTTGTTCATAATACTTATCGATAAAATCAACATATGTTTTATCCATGTATTCATTTAATAAAGATACTAAATCATTGTAATTATAATTTTTAATAATTTTTCCCTCCTTATTAATCATTTATTCCTTTAATTTTTAATTCTTGTACTTCATCGTCATCATCATCTTCAGGTTTATCTATACTTCTTTTTTCTAAGAATGCCCATAGTTTTGGTCCAATTAATAATGATGAGAATGATCCAGCAATTAATCCAATTAGAATTGAGATATTAAATGTTAATATATCATTAAGACCAACTGCCATTAAACATATTACTGCTACAATAGTAGTAATACTTGTCCATACATTTCTTGATATTGTCTCTCTAGAAGAAACATTAACAAGTTCATTTAATTCTTCTTTAGTAAGTTTCTTTCTATTTCTATATATTTTCTTTCTATTATCTCTTATTCTATCAAATACAACTATTGTGTCATTAATTGAGTAACCAATAATTGTAAGTAAAGATGCCACTATTATAAAGTCAACTGGCAAATTAATTATTGCAAATAAAGCTAATATTATTAACACATCATGACATAACATTAATATTCCACTAATTGCATAATTAAGATTAAATCTAATAGCTATATATATTATTATTGCCACTAAAGAATAACAAAGAGCTTTAATAGCATTTTTAGTTAAACTCTTTGTTACTAAAGTACTAATTTCAGTAACAGAACATTCTATATTTAAATCATTTAATTCACTTTTAATTAATATTTCATCAGACTCATCTAAAATATTATTTAATTTAATATATCCTTCTTTTTTAGTTCCCATATAATAATCATAATCACGTACATCATACTTTTCTACTATAGCTTTTACTTTAGCAAAATCAATATTTTCAGAAGAAGATAAATTAATATTAGTTCCACCAGTAAAATCAACTCCAAAATTAAATCCTCTTACTACTGCGAAAGCAACTCCAAGTACAATTACTATTATTGCAACATATACTGGATATTTAGATACTTTAACATAATCAACTTCTTTATGCTTCTTTGTACGTCCAAATAACCAATTTGCTTTATCATTGAATGCTTTAGAATTAACAAATAGCATTTGAAGCAATCTATATAATACTACTGTAGTAAATATTGTTACAAATATAGTTATTATTAACATAGTAGCAAATCCTTTAACTGATGATTCACCAAATAGATATAAAACTATACCTGCAATTAAAGTAGTGATATTAGCATCAATTATTGCTACTAAACTACTTTTATTTCCCTCTTTAAATGCACTTACTAATTTTTCACCTTTAGAAAGTTCATCTTTAACTCTTTCATTTGCAATAATAATTGAGTCTACAGCCATACCAATTCCAAGTACTAAAGCAGCAATACCAGTTAATGTAAGTACTCCATCTACCCCATTAAATATCACAAATACTAAGACAGCATATGCAAATAAACATACACTTCCAATAAATCCGCTTATTCTATATTTAAATATTAAAATTAATGAAATTAATATAAATGTTACTAATCCAGCAATACCTGTTTTTTCTATTGTTTCACTACCAAATGAAGGAGATACACTTTTAGGTGTTGATTCTTCTGTTAACTTTGTTGGAAGAGATCCACTATTAATTAAATCAACCAATGTTTGAGCTTCTTCACGAGTAAAATTACCTTCAATTACAACTGAATTACTAGAAAGAGCTTCATTAACATAAGCAGCAGAAATACATTTCATATTTCCATCTCTACCACAAGTATCTGCTTCTTTCTCATAACTATCAGTTTCTTCATTGAAATCTAACCATGTAACCATTAGATTAGCACCACTTCTACTAGCTAAATCCTTTGTTACATTATAAAATTTTTCAGTATCTTTTATATCTAATTTAACTTGATATTGAAATGTTTGAGTGTTTTGACTTAATGATGCACCACCACGTCCTAAAATATCACTAGTTAAAAGTAATTTATCATTAGTATCTCTAAATGAAAGTACCGCAGTAGTACTAATTCTTTGTCTTGCTTCATCTTCATTAGACACACCAGGAAGTTGAATTCTAATTAAATTATCTCCTTCAAAATTAATAACGGGTTCTGATACACCTAAAGTATCTATTCTATTAACTATTGCTTTATATGTATTATCCAAGTCATCATTAGTTAATTTTTCTCCTTCAACAAGTGGTTCAATATTGTATAAAATTTCAAATCCACCTTGTAAATCTACTCCATAATGTATACCATTTATTACAGGTTTAATTAAAAATGCACAAGCAACAACTATTACTAATGTAAGTAATAATGGTTTAATAATTTTTTTCATATTAAAGTATCTCCTCATCCTCAAATTTATTATCTTTTATTTTTTTAGCCATATAATTATTTAATTTATTATTATCACAATATAAAATATCACTTATTAAATCATTTAATAATAAATCTTTTCTATCTTTCCAATCATTATTAACTAAATAATTCCAAATATCTTTTTCATCTATATGTTTATACCCTAGTCCCTTTAATTCTTTAACTTTAGAATATAGTGCTGGTAAAACTCTTTCGTAAAGTTCCTTTGCACTTTTAAATTCAATGGAATTATTCATATCAATCACCAAGAATATTATACACTATAACTTAAAATAAAAAAAGAACTTATTATTTCATAAGTTCTTTTAATTTATTTACAAAGATTAGTAATATCATCTGCATAAGGAATAAAGTCAGTAGCTTGAATTGATCTATCACCAACACTTGGATCCACTGTTAAACCAATTTCATAATATTTACTTCCAGTATAACATATTCCTGCTACTATAGCATCTGTATCATTTGAACGAGATAGTGATCCATTATCATATTTAAATAATTTTTCACAAGATAAATCGTTTAATTGTTTTGTGACATCATTTAATGTATACATAAGTTTTTTATCGCTTAATTCATACTTAATTTCAACGCCACCATCACTCCATCCGGTTCCTTCTTTTACTTCATTAACTGAATCTTTTGAAAAGTCATAATCAACATCACCACATTTAACAGATGAAACATTTTGAGCTGGTGTATTATTGCTTTCTTGTAATACCTGTCTTAATATCATACCATCTTTATCAAATGAATAATCAGTATAATACTTTCCATCTTTTGTTTTGAATATTACATAATTACAAGGAACATATACATCTTCAACTTCTGTTAACATTTCATCTTTTGATGTTGCTTTAATTAATGTATATGAAACAATATTATTAACATTAAATTTATATATTTTTAAATCATGATTTTCTTTATCTTCACTATTTTTAGTAGAAAAACTTGCATAATATAAATTCTTTTTATTATCAAATATATAAGCATTAATAAATCCACCATCAGAACCATCATTATCTGAATATAAGACAGCTACAGGATTACTAATTGATTTTATTGTATATTTAGTATTTTTATTTTTTGCAATAATAGATGGATACCTAGTATTCGCACTTAAATTACTGCTTATAAATTTTGATTTATTAATAATAGTATTTAAATTTACAGATTTTAATGTACTCTTATCTAAATTAAATTCTTTAATTTCTGAAGTTATTGATGTTCCATAATCTGTGCCATCGTGTTTAACTTCTCTTAATACTCTATTTTCTTTATCATAAGAATAATCTGTATAGTATTTACCATCTTTTGTTTTGAATATTGCATAATTATAAGGTGCATTAGGTACTTCATCAGTTGTTAACATATTTGTTTCATCGCCAATAGTAATTAATGCTATAGACTCTACATTTTTAATACTATATTTTTTTAATTCCAATGAATGATTTTTTGGATCCTCATAGTCTACAGCAAAGAATTTAGCATAATATAAATCACCAGGTTCAGTTAAACCATAAACTTCAACCATTTTTCCATCAGAATTATCATTATTTGAATACAGGAATACTTTTGTATTTGCTATTTGAAGCACATGGAAATATACATCTTTATTATTAATTTTTATTGTCATTTGTGCACAAATTCCATCATAGTCCTGTTCATCTAGATTATCACTTATTAACTTATTGTTTTTTAGAACATTATTTAATTTTTCGGAATATAATATTTCAGTTGAAAGTTTTAATGTTTCCTCATCAGCGCTTAATTCTATTGAATTATCAAACTTATGATACATCTCATAATACTCATCATATTTTGTTAATTTGATTTTGTTTGTATCATAATCATATTCCATAACATATTTTTCATTATTTTCTAATAATAGTACTATTTCTGTTCCATATGTTGTTTGACCATTACTAATATTACTAAAAGCTTTTAGTTTTGCAGGTAAATCTACTTTAACTATATGATTATCACGTTTTGCACCATCAAGCTCTATTTCATCAAATAAAGTCGTAAAATAATATACATCTCCATTATTAAGTTGATATGCAAATTCTGGGCCTGCTGCTTTTTGATTTACTTTAGATACTATTTTTTTAACATTCTTTATTTCTGAAAAATAATATACTTCAAAATGTTCCTCATCATCTGTACATGCTCCATCACTATCACATATACTTGCATGATTCATATAGTATGGAGTTCCATTATCTATATATGCTACATAATCATACCAATTGTCATTATTACATGTTTCTGCTTTTCCATCATCATCTTTTTGATCAAGTACTCCACATGTTGCGAAATATTTTTTAACTCTTGAAGTAAATTCTTCTTTTGTAATTTTTTCTTTTTTGATAGTTGCTAGATCATAATAAGATTTTGTATAATTATCAGAAGTATTTATTCCTTTTTTAAAATATTTATTATATACAAAGTATCCAGCAACACCTAATATTAATAACACCAAAATAATTATTAGTGCAACTGGTTTTTTCTTTTTTGGTTCTACTTCAGCAGTTTCTTGAATAGTTACTACTTCTTCACTTGTAGTAACAACTTCTGGAGTATTTATTTCATTAACTTCTTGATAAGTTGGTTCATTACTATCTATTGTATTTATTTCACCAGCATCTTGAGTAACAACTTCACTGCTATCTTGAACAATTACTTCGTTACTATCTTCAACTTTTACATCATTAAAGTTTTGAACAACTACTTCATCAGTTTCTTCAACTTTAACTTCATTGTCTTCATCCATTTTTATTCCCTACTTTCTCTATTATAATAATACAACTATCACATAATTGTGTCAATTAAAAAAGGCTATTCACTAAAAAATAAATTATGTAAAAAAGTACTTTCTATACAGATAGTACTTTTTTTACATATTTTTCATCAATTATAAAAGCATGTTTAGCACTTGTTATACAAGAACATCGTATTTTTTTTGATGATACTAAATAAAGCTCAATTTTCTTTTTACAGTGTGAACAATTCTTCGAATCAATATAATAATATTTACCTCTGTTTGTCATAAATAATTTATGATCAAATGGATTAAATGTAAAAATAACACTTTTTTTATTGTTAATATAATTTTTCTTAAATTTAATTGTTCTTATTACAATAATTAAACAATAACACAAAAATATAATACAAAGTAATAAGAAAAATGATACTAAAAAATATCCAAGGGTTACACCTATAATCTTCAACCAAACAATACACAATATTCCAATTATAATGGACAGCAGAATACAAATACTCATTCCATTAAATATTTTTTTACTTTCATGTTCAAAATCTGATAAACTTATTTGAATAAATTCTATAGATGATTTATTCTTGCTAATATCAAAAGAATCAGTATTTAATGTTTTTAAGTCTTCATTAATCATATTATCATATTCTTTTAATGAAAGTATTTTTTCACTTGTTTTAAATACTTTCTTTCTTATTTTTGCAAGTAATCTTTTACCTTTTGCAGTTGTAAAAAACAACCACACGAGTCCAACTATGCATCCAGCTATAGCATGAAATGATAATGGTGAAACTCTCCAAAACACTTTAATATTGTCTCTAAAAAGTTCTGTTATAATTCTATAAGTGTATAAAACTAACATAATCGGATATAATTTACCGGTGATTTTATATTTAGTTTTTTTATTATATACGACATATCCAATAAATAATGCCAAACATATCAGGCATTCAACTATTTGAATTGGAAAACAATAATATCCTAATCTTTCATTCCATATAGCAAATGGTCCATCATATGGATAGCCATTACAGCAACCAGCAAATACACATCCTATATGTCCTAGTGAAAATCCAAGTATAAAACATGGGGTTATTGCATCGGATAAACGTTTAAAATTTATATTAAATAGAAATGAACATATTAAAAAATATAATGGGCAAAATATCCACGCCCTTACACCATTTACAGTTGGTGGAATTGTAAATCCAGCTTCTATCCAGGCAGCTAAATAACTTACGCCCCAATTATACGCAAAACAAAATAAGGTAATAATTATAAATTTCCAACGCTTTATACCATAATTATGAGAAATAATAATATTATAAATAACGCAAAGAAATAATGCCATATACATAGCAAACCAATACATATCAAATTCCATTTTACGCACCTCATCATAAGTATATCATCTCATATACCATATTTCAATTGGAACAAAAATATATTTATAATTAATATAGAACAAATTAAAAAGAACTTAATCTTTCATAAGTTCTTTTAGTTTCTTTTGCTCCTGCTCTAAATCTTGTCTTTCTTTATTAACAATAGATTCTGGAGCTTTATTAACATAGTTTTCATTTGATAATAGTTTTTCACGTCTTGCTATTGATAATTTTAACATTTCAATTTGAGCTTTCTTTAATTCTTTATCTGCTTCAGTTTCTATTTTTTCAAAGAATATTTGAGCTTTAACACTCTTAGAGAATACTTTATATGCCTTCATACCTAAAGGCTCATTTACTACACTATCTTCTAGTTTTAACATTTTTACAATTAAATTGTTATCATCTTCAGTATCAAACATTACTTTTAATTCTTTAGTCATATTATTTTCTGCTTTAATATTTCTAAATTTTTTGATAAATTCTAATTGATCATCAATTACACTTTCTTCTATTTCATAAATATTCTTTTTATTAATTTTTGGATATTCACTAATCATAATAGATTCTGACTCTTTTATTGGTAACATACCATATATTTCTTCAGTTACATATGGCATAAATGGATGTAACATTTTTAATATATTAGTTAATATATAACAAAGTGTACTTTTAGTAGATAATGTATCTATAGAATATTTTGCCATTTCAATATAACTATCACAGAATGAACTCCATACAAAGTCATATATTTTAGCAGATGCATTATTGAATTCAAATTTATCCATGAACTTAATTGTTTCTTTTAAAGTAGTCTCAAATTTAGAAATAATCCATTTATCTTCTGGCTTTAAATCTTCTAATTTTATTTCTTTTAAATCTTCAATATTCATAAGTACGAATCTAGAAGCATTCCATATTTTATTGATATAGTTCCATGTTGATTTAATTTTCTCTTCATCAAATCTCATATCTGTTCCAGGAGCAACATCAGTAGCTAGATAATATCTAAGAGCATCTGCCCCATATAGTTCAATCATATCAAATGGGTCTATTCCATTTCCTAAAGATTTACTAAATTTACGTCCTTCTTTATCACGGATAAGCCCATGTATCAAACAATGTTCAAATGGTCTTTTTTCCATAAGTTTTAATCCTTGAAAAGTCATTCTATTAACCCAAAATGGAATAATATCATAACCTGTTGCAAGAACACTATTTGGGTAGTATCTATCAAGTAAATCTGTTTTATGTGGCCAACCTAAGGTTGCAAAAGGCCAAAGTGCACTACTAAACCATGTATCAAGTACATCATCATCTTGTATCCAACCTTCTTCTTTAGGTGCTTCCATACCAACATAGATTTTATCATCTTTATACCAAGCAGGAATTCTATGACCCCACCATAATTGTCTTGAAATACACCAATCATATGTTATTTCCATCCAATGATTCATTGTTTTTTCATATCT
>CAMUZE010000029.1 GCA_947165135.1 uncultured Clostridia bacterium | reverse complement strand
AACTTGCACCACTTTCTGATAATGGAAGTTCATTATTATACATTAAAGAAGAAGATAGTGAACTTGAGAAGTATTATAGAATTTATATGTCTTCATTTGATCATTTACTTTTTCCAAAAGATGATAAACTTAATAGAAAAACTTTGTATTTAATTAATTTAATAAATAATCATTTAGAATTTTATAGATACTTATGTAAATCATTAGATATTGATATAAATAAAATATTGGATATAGTAATAGAAAAATATAATTTAATTGTACCTTTGGAAGATAGAGAACAATTAATAAAATATTTTGATAAGAAAAAACAAATACTAGAAAGAACATTAAGTATTGCAAATAAACATAAATAAAAAGGAATTATTTTTTGTATAATTCCTTTTTGTATTCACTAATTATATCATTCATAATACTTATGTAATCTTTTCCATCTTTTCTATTTTCATCTGTTAGAGTAAATATATTAGGTATTTCTATTTTAACAAGTGAATTATCTGAAATAAATTTATTTTGACTTTCTGTAAATTCATCACCTTGCATATAATATACATACTGTATCTTTTTATCTTGAATTAATTTTTTAGCACTAGCATATGATTTATCGATTGTATCACTATTTTGATCTATTGATATAACATTTATATTATATTTTGTTAAATATTCAAATACATTGTTAGTTACAAGTAATGTATCATAATTACCATTTTTCCCTATGTTATAAAGTTGAACATCTAATTCAGATATAGTTACATTTAAATCTTTATATTTTTCTTCAATTTCTTCTTTAATATATGGATTTTTAGTATATTCTATTAAACTAACTTTAATATTGCTACATAACATTAAATAGTTTGATGGATCTATCCAAGTACTAGCAAGTTTATTTGATGAACTCATTCCTTTAGTAGCATCTATCAAATTTAATTTATTGTTTAAGTTTAATAAGTCTCTAGCTAAAGATGCTTCATTTGCAACTCCAGAATAGATAAATGTTTCTGCTTCTGAATATTTTTGTTTTTTCTTATCTGTAACTATATATGATTGATCAACTCCATTTGGATAAACAGACAATACTTTAGCATGATCCCCATATAATTCATTTGCTGCATATTCAATTGGATACATTGTTGTATATAGGTATGTATCTTCAAAGCTTTCTCCAAATGTACATCCACTTAATAAAAATATAATAAATGCTATTAAAAATATTTTCTTTTTCATATTGTTTCTCCTTCTTTTTTAACTGGGTCATATCCAAATTTACCAAAAGGATGACACCTTAATATTCTTTTTATTCCAATAATTATACCTTTATAACCATATTCATTTATACACTCTTTCATATATTCACTACATGTTGGATTAAATCTACACATTGAGTGAGTATGAAGAGGTGTTATTTGATATAAATTAATTAATTTTATTAATATTTTTTTCATAATAATATTATATAATACATTTAGTTAAAAATAAATAAAAACCTTTTATTTGAAATATTAATTTGTTATAATAATCATAGTGATAATTATGAAAAACATATATAAAGATTATGGTATAAAAATTAAAAATGAAAAACTATTATTAATAGCACTAACACACTCTAGTTATGCTAATGAACATGACTGTGAATGTTATGAAAGATTAGAATACTTAGGTGATGCAGTTTTAGAAATAGTATGTAGTGAATATCTTTATACTAAAACTAACTTAGCAGAAGGACAAATGAGTAGATTAAGAAGTCTATATGTTTGTGAAAATGCTTTATATGAATATTCTAAAAAAATTAATTTAAAAGATTATATTAGACTTGGTAATGGTGTGGAAGAAGCTAATAAAACTATTATTGCTGATGTATTTGAAGCAACTATGGCAGTTATTTATTTAGAACAAGGAATTAGCGCAGTAAAAAGAGTATTTAATAAATTAATAGTACCTTTTATTGAACATCATGAAGACTTTTTAATGGATTATAAGAGTCTTTTACAAGAAAGTGTTCAAACAGTTAAGAAAAGTGTTACTTATAATTTAGTTGAAGAAAGTGGACCTGCGCATAAAAGAAAATTTAAAGTAGAAGTTATTATAGATGATTTAGTTTATGGTGTTGGATGTGGAAATTCTAAAAAAGAAGCAGAACAAAATGCCGCTAAAGAGGCATATATGAAAAGGGCAAAATAATATGTTAAATAAAAAGAAAGTTATTATATCATTGTTTCTTATGATAATTACATTTAGTGTTTTTATAAATAGTTTAGATGCACTAACTTTTTCTAATGTTTTAGAAGTAAAATTTTGTCAAAGAGAAGAAGTTGCAAATGTAATTAAAATATTAATACTACTTTTAAATATTTTAAGAGCAGTAGTTCCAATTATTTTAATTATAGCAGCAATGATAAAGCTTACAGGAGCAATTACTAGTGGAGATGGACTTGATAAAGTAAAGAAGCCATTAATTGCTAATGTAGTTGCAGCAGTACTTATATTTTTAATACCAAATTTTGTATCAATTCTTATGAAAATAACAAATACATATGATGATATGACTGAATGTTTAAAATTGACAGAAAATCCAATTAAAACAAAGCCTAGTGAAGATATGTCTGGCGGTGGAGGAGGAAATGGTGGAGAAAGTACACCATCAGACAATGGTGCTCCAAGCATCAAATCAGTAACCCATAAAGGATCTTATGTGGTTGTTAATGCTCAAAAAGGTACTAAAGGAAGTATAGCCGGTTATTATTTTTCAAACACTAAGAAGACTCCAACTGGAAAAGAAGATAATTGGGTTAAAAAGAGTACTAATAAATTAGAACTAGGTGTAGTACCAGGTACATATTATGTATATGTAAAAGATAATTTGAATAATATTAGTAATCCTAGTACTTTAACAATTACTTGGGAAGATTTATATAATGATGGAACTAGATCAAGAGATGATGCAAATTATCCTCCAATTAATGGAGAAATTGATACTGTATTAAAATCTAAAGGTGATTCTCTTGCTAACTTAAATGATTTTATTGCATGGTCAGTTAGAAGTGCTGGATTGTTTACTAAAGAAGGTGTAGCAACTGCTGGCATAGCACTCGAAGCGTATTTACACGCTAAATATAATATACAAGTATCATATGTTTGCAATATACATTGCTTTAGTCAAAGATATAATGTACAGTTTGGTGGTAATCCTGATTGGGGGCATGTAATTACATATGGTAATATTACTGCTTCATATGTTGATTCTAAAACAGGTGAAACAATATATCCTAGACAAGAAGCACAAAGTAAGGGTATTAAAACCTTCTGTAAAGGATTATATGGAGGACTAGATTGTCAATCATTCTTTGGATGGGCACTTCATAATGGTGGATTTAAGGCAGAAAATACTCATGGTAGTTATTTAGGTACTGGTAAAGCAAAAGAAGTCTCATGTGGTAAATCATGTTCTAAAGCACAAATGATATCTTTGCTTGATCAACTTGTTATAGCGGATGAAGTAATAAATGATACACATGTTATGATGTATTTAGCACACTATGATGAAAATAAAGATGGAAAAAATGATGGTATATATGTTTATGAAGCTGCAACAAGAGTTGGTATGAAAAAATGGAGTTATGAAGAATTATATAAATCTAAATACTTCACTATCAATAAAATGGCCGGATATTATGAAAATAGTTCTAACTATGCATGTCTATTAGATAAAAATGGTAATAGAGTTTCTGTACCTGATGCATGGAAAGATAAAGAAAGCTTATTTAGAGCGAATTGTAAGGCAACAAATTAATCTTTACAAATAAAATATATGGTGTTATAATTAACACGTTCAAAACAAATGAGGAAGACGTTATATAACTGATTATTTTAGAGAGTTAACGTATGGTGAAAGTTAATATATAAGTTATATATGAATCACTTCTGATGTTACTTACGGATAAGGTAAGTATGCTGTTAGCAGCATTATCAAATTAAGTTAAATAAAGGGATGGTACCGTCTTTATAGACTCCTTGTACTATCCCTTTTTTATTTAGAGGAGGATATTTATGAAATTTGAAGCATTAAGTAACGAGAATTTAAAAGAAAAAGAAGAGCGTCAAGCAGAAGTTTGGAAAAAAGAAGATTTATTAAATAAAACTATAGAAAATAGATCTGATAAAGAAAACTTTGTTTTTTATGATGGACCTGCATATGCTAATGGGTTTCCAGGAGTACATCATTTACTTGCAAAAATATTAAAAGATGCTTTCTGTAAGTACAAAACTATGAAAGGATTTAAAGTAGATAGAAAAGTAGGATGGGATACTCATGGTCTTCCAACTGAAGTTGCTGTTGAAAAAATTCTTGGTTTCAAAGATAAAACAGACATTGAAAAATATGGCGTAGAAAATTTCTGTAATGAATGTAAGAAAAATGTAAGAGTAAATGAAAAAGAATTTGTTCATTTAACAGATAGAATGGGTCAATTAATTGATACAGATAATGCATATATTACATTTAAAAATGAATATATCGAATCAGAATGGTGGAGTCTAAAGAAATTCTTTGATGCTGGTCTTGTTTATCATAGCCATAAAATATTACCATATTGTCCTAGATGTGGAACAGAACTTTCTACGCATGAAGTTGCTGATGGATACAAAGAAATAGATGTTAATTCAGTAGTAGTTCCATTTAAAGTAAAAGGAAAAGATGAATACTTCTTAGTATGGACAACTACACCTTGGACATTAATGGCTAATTTAGCTTTATGTGTTAATCCTAACGAAGAATACATTAAAGTAGAAAGTAAAGGATATAAATTTATCCTCGCTAGTGCTCTTGCTGATAGTATTTTAGGAGAAGATTACAAAGTATTAGAACATTTTGTTGGAACTGATTTAGAAGGTATTGAATATGAACAATTATTACCATTTTTAAAAGTCGATACTAAAGCATTTTTTGTAACTTGTGATGAGTATGTAACAATGGAAGATGGAACTGGTATAGTACATATTGCTCCTGCATATGGTGCTGATGATAATAGAGTATGTCAAAAATATGGAATTGAATTATATAATCCTGTTAATCTTGAAGGTAAATATACAGAAGGTCCATGGGAAGGTAGAGTAGTTACTGATCCACAACTTGAACTTGAAATAATTAAATATTTAAAAGAAAATGATAAATTATTTAAGAAAATTAAAATGGTTCATAATTATCCACATTGTTGGAGATGTAAAAGCCCATTAATATATATGGCAAAGCCAGCTTGGTATATTAAAGTAAGTGAGTTTAGAGAAAAGTTAGTTAAAGCAAATAAGAAAGTAAACTGGTATCCAGATTATATTGGTGAAAAGAGATTTGCCAATTGGCTTGAAAATGCTCAAGATTGGGGTATTTCTAGGAGTAGATATTGGGGTTGTCCAATTCCACTTTGGACTTGTGAATGTGGTCATAGAGAAATGATTGGTTCAATAGATGAATTAGTAGAAAAATCAATTGAAAAGATTGATAATACTATAGATTTACATAAACCATATGTAGATAATATTCATATTAAATGTCCAGATTGTGGTGCATCTATGAGTAGAATTCCTGATGTTATTGATGTTTGGTATGATAGTGGATGTGTTCCATTTGCTCAATATCATTATCCTTTTGAAAATAAAGAATATTTTGAAAAACATTTTCCAGCAGATTTTATTGCAGAAGGACTTGATCAAACTAGAGGATGGTTCTATGTACTTCTTGTAATTAATACATTCTTATTTGGAGAAAGTCCATTTAAAAATGTACTTGTTAATGATTTAATACTTGATAAATTTGGACAAAAAATGCATAAATCAAGAGGTAATGCAGTTGAACCATTCCCAATATTTGATAAATATGGAGTAGATGCTACTCGTTGGTATATGATGTATACTAGTCCAGTATGGACACCAATGAAGTTTGATGAAGACGGTATTAAAGAAGTAAATTCTAAATTCTTTAGTACACTTAAAAATACGTATACATTCTTCCAAATGTATGCTAATGCTGATAATTTAGATCCAAGAAACTTTGATGTTAAATATAAAGATTTAGAAGATATAGATAAGTGGTTATTATCAAAATATAATAACTTAATTAAAAATGTTACATCATCTATGGATAGTTATGATTTAAATAAAGTTGTACATTATATCCAAGACTTTGTATGTGATGATTTATCTAACTGGTATATAAGACGTAACAGAAGAAGATTCTGGCAAAGTGAACTTGATAATTCTAAGAAAGCTGTATATAAAACAACTTATGATGTACTTGTTGGACTTTGTAAAATGATTAGTCCAATCGCACCATTTATTAGTGATGAAATATATACTAAATTAACTGGTGAAGAAAGTGTATGTCTAAGTGATTATCCAGAATATGATAAAAAGTTAATTGATAATGTTTTAGAAGAAAAAATGGACCTTGTTATTGAATTAATTAGCTATGCTAGAAATATTAGAGAAGATGCTAAAATTAAAGTAAGACAACCAATTAGTGAAGTTATCTTTGAAGAAAAATATAAAGAAAAAATTGGTGAATTTGAATCTTTATTTAAAGAAGAATTAAATGTTAAGAATGTATTATGGGAAAAAGATTTATCTAAATATTTAACAGTATCATATAAACCAAACTTTAAAGAATGTGGTAAGCTATTTGGAAGCAATATAAACGCATTTAAAGAATATTTAGAAACAATTAGTAATGCAGATGCTAAAAAGTTAGAAAATGGAAATTTGACTATTAAATTAGGTGATAATGAATATAAAGTAAATTCTTCATATGTAATAAAAGATGTTTTATCAGCACCTGGATATAATTCTGTATTGCTAAATTATAAAACAGTTATTATTAATACTAATTTAACTCAAGATTTAATTAATGAAGGAATTGCTCGTGAAATAGTATCAAAGGTTCAAAATCTAAGAAAAACTAGTGGATTTGATATAAGTGATAGAATTAATATGATCTATAATGGACCAAAAGAAATAGTAGATGCTATAAATCAATATAAAGAATATATTATGGATGAAGTTTTAGCTATTACATTAGATGAAGATAAATCCGCAAAAGAAGAATTAAAAATTAATGAATTTGATATGAAAGTATCTGTTAAACAAGTAAAATAAGTATTTAAAAATGGCACAAATTTGACTTTTTGTGTCATTTTTGATATAATATAAGTCGTTAAGAGGGGGTAAATATGGAAAAGTTAAATGGAGTTACTATAAGTGAAAAAGATTTAAAGTGGTATAGAAAGCTTGGAGAAGGTAGAGATGCTATAGTATATAGTGCACCTCATAAAAAAGCATATAAGATATATAAAAATCCAACAAATAAAGATTATGTTGGTGTTTTAAAAATGATACAAGATAACAATTATAATATTAAACTATCTCATTTACCTCAAGGCGCTATATATTCAAAAGATGGTGCATTTATAGGAAGTTTATTAGAAAGAGTGTATGGTAAACAAATACACTATGTATTTCCTTCATTAAGTAGAGAAAAACAAATTATACTTCTTAAAAGAGTGGTAGCAGCTGTAAAAGAATTAACTAAGAATTATATATATCCTTGTGATATAGCTAACACACCTTTATTACCTGGAAAAAGAAGTAATATTTTGGTCGATAGGAAACTAAATCCACAATTAATAGATATTGATGGTTCTGGTGCTGAATATAGAAGTGAATATAATAAATATGATCAATATGATGTTGATAGAGCATTAAGTATATTATTTGCAGATTTAGTATTTGATATGCCATTTGAAGAAGATCCTGAAAGATATGAAGTAGATTGGCTAAGAGAAAAATTAATAAATAATGGTTTTGATAGAGATGTTGCTGATAAAATATCTATTTATGAAGCGGATTATGAAGTTATAGATGAAGCAATAAAACAATACTCTTTAATACCTAAAATTAAATAGTAGAATTTTTAATAAATTCACGGAGCATTTTAATTAATGCTCTTTTTTCTATTCTAGAAACATAACTTCTTGATATATGAAGTTTTTTAGCTATTTCATTTTGAGTTTGTTCTTCATAATTAAAAAGACCATATCTCATTTTAATTATTTCTAATTCTCTGTCATTAAGTACATTTAAATACTTAGATAGATTTTTAATATTATCTTTATATTCTAATTTGTTTTCTATTGTTTCAGTATGTTCTTCAAGAACATCTATTAAAGTTATATCACCACCATCTTTATCATGAGCAATTACATCATTTAAACTAATATTATTACTATATTTTTTATTACTTCTAAAATACATTAGTATTTCATTTTCTGCGCATTTAGCAGCATATGTAGTTAGTTTAACTCCTTTTTCACCTTTATATGAATCTATTCCTTTAATTAATCCAATAGTTCCAATACTAATTAAATCATCTGAAGAAACATTAATATTTTCATATTTTTTAACTATATGTGCTACTAAACGTAGATTATGAGTTATTAATTTATTTCTTGCTTCTTTATTTCCTTTTAATAATTCACTTACATAATAGTCTTCCTCTTTTTTAGAAAGTGGAGGATCAAATACATTAATTGAATAACTTGTTGTAAATAGCATTATTTCTTTTAAAAAGTTAAATATTTTTTTGAACATGTTTATCACCTTGATAAATAATATGTTAAATAAAATATAATATGTAAAGCGAACAAATCGTGATAGTATATTCATTTTTGCCTTAAATAAAGGGCAAATGTTTTTTTATATAAAAATTTGAAAAAAATAAAATGTAAAGTTTTGCAAAAAATAAAAAAAATTAATAAAAAAACATTTACAAGAAATATCTTAAGTGCTAGACTTAATATAGATCATAGAGAACATGATCTAAGGTGAGGGAAAAATGGAAAGAGAGTTTTTTAATGACATTATCGTTGTTAAACGTAGTGGTCAACGAGTTAATTTTAATGCTGCAAAAGTAGCTATTGCAATTAAAAAGGGTTTTGATAGTGTATATGATGAGTATGATGAAAAACTTGTTAATGATGTTAAAGAAAAAGTACTTGATCATATAGAAAAAGATTATAAAGACAGAAAAACAATAGGTGTTGAAGATATTCAAGATATTATTGAAAAAGTCTTAAAGAAAATGAAATATATTGAAGTATATGAATCATTTAAAGGATATAGAGAAAGAAGAGCAGCATCAAGAGATGCGTTTGTTGTAAAACAACAACATAAATTTGTTAAAGCAATTGAATCTTTAGGACTTAAAACTGCTGCTGAAGCTGATGCAAAAAGAGAAAATGCAAATGTTGATGGTGATGGACCAATGGGAACTATGTTACATTTTGGTTCAACTGTTTCAAAAGAATTTGCTAAAGCTTATCTAATGGATAGTAAATTTGCTCGTGCTCATGATGAAGGAGCAATACATATACATGATTTAGATTTCTGGGCAATGGGAACAACAACTTGTACACAAATCGATTTAAATAAATTATTTAAAAATGGATTTTCAACAGGACATGGTTTTTTAAGAACACCAAATAGTATAGCTTCATATACTGCACTTGCTGCAATAGCTATACAAGCAAATCAAAATGAACAACATGGTGGGCAAAGTATTCCAGCATTTGATTATTATATGGCACCAGGAGTTCTTAAAACATTCAAAAAGACTTTTAAACAAGAATTAAATAATCTATTAGATTTTGAAGGATTTTTAAATTTAGTTAATTTTAATAAAGTAATTGAGACAATTGATAAATTAGAAACTATTGAAATAGATTTATCAGAATTTAATGAATTTACTGAAAAAAGTGAAAGATTAAAAGAAATATTTAGTGCTTCATATAATAATGCAATTAAAAAAACTGATAGACAAACATATCAAGCAATGGAAGCATTTATTCACAATTTAAATACAATGCATTCAAGAGCTGGTGCTCAAGTGCCATTTAGTTCAGTTAACTTTGGAACTGACACTAGTCCAGAAGGAAGAATGGTAATTAAGAATTACTTACTTGCTACTGATGCTGGACTTGGACATGGTGAAACACCTATATTCCCAATTTCAATATTTAAAGTAAAAGAGGGAGTAAATTATAATAAAGAAGACCCTAGCTATGATTTATTTAGACTTGCATGTAGAGTATCTGCTAAAAGATTATTCCCTAACTTTTCATTCTTAGATTCAAGTTTTAACAAACCATTCTTAGTTAAAGGTGATTATACAACTGAAGTTGGTTATATGGGTTGTAGAACAAGAGTTCTTGCTAACGTTTGCGGACCAGCTATAACACCTGGACGTGGTAATTTAAGTTTTACATCAATTAACTTACCAAGAATAGGTATTAAATATGGAATTGCATTAGGTGAAAGAACTAAAGCAGATATGAAAGCATTCTATAAGGAATTAGATGAAATGCTTGAACTTGTAAAAAATCAATTATTACAAAGATTTGAGTGTCAATGTTCTAAGACAAGATCAAACTTTAAATTCTTACTTGGATCTGGAGTTTGGATTAATAGTGAAAAAATGGATAATACTACTAAATTAAGAACTGTTCTTAAACATGGTACATTATCAATTGGATTTATTGGTCTTGCTGAAACATTAAAAGCGTTAATTGGTGAACATCATGGAGAAAGTGATAAAGCTCAAAAATTAGGAATTGAAATTGTTAAACATATGAGAGAAAAATGTGATGAATTTACTAAAGAATATAATCTAAACTTTACTTGTTTAGCTACTCCTGCTGAAGGACTTTCCGGTAGATTTGTTGCAATAGATAGATCAATATATGGAAAGATTAAAGGTGTAACAGATAGAGATTATTATACTAATTCATTCCATGTACCAGTTTATTATAAAACATCTGTTAAACATAAAATGGAAGTTGAAGGAAAATATCATACATTTACTAATGCAGGACATATATCATATGTTGAACTTGATGGTGATACAGTTAATAATGTAGATGCATTTGAAAGTGTTGTTAGAATTATGCATGATAATGATATAGGATATGGTGCTATTAACCATCCAGTTGATAGAGACCCAGTATGTGGATATGTAGGGGTTATTAAAGACGTTTGCCCAAGATGTGGAAGACATGAATGTGAAGGCGTCGAAATGGAAAAAATAAATTGTTATGACTGTATAGGTCGTTAAAAGAAAGGAAAGAGGTAAATATTATGGAAAAAGAAAAGAAAGCTAAAACTGTTGGAGAAGGAGTAAAATTCGATAGAATTAGAAG
>CAMUZE010000028.1 GCA_947165135.1 uncultured Clostridia bacterium | reverse complement strand
AAAAAGTAACAAGTGGTGAACTAGTTAAATCTTCTTTAAAAGCTTGTCATGATATTCAAGATAAAACAAATTCTTTTGTAACAATTATTGATGATGCTAAGGGAACAGAAGTAACAGATGAATTATTATCCGGTATTCCATATGGAATCAAAGATATATTTTCCACTAAAGATATTCTATCTACAGGAAGTTCTAACACTTTAAATAATTATGTTCCATTCTTTGATGCTACTTGCGTCGCAAACTTAAAAAAGCATGGTGCGGTAGGTGTTGCTAAAACAGTATTAGATGAACTTGGTATGGGTGGAACAGGTACTACAGGACATACTGGTGTTGTACATAATCCATGGAACCTAGAACACCAAACAGCAGGTTCTTCTGCTGGTAGTGCTTCTTCTGTTGCATGTGGGGTTTATCCTTTTGCACTTGGAAGTGATACAGGAGATTCTGTTCGCAAACCTGCTGCATATTGTGGAGTAGTAGGTTATAAACCAACATATGGAATGATTTCTAGATATGGAATGTTTCAATTTGCAAGTTCACTTGATACAGTTGGTGTTTTATCGAGAAATGTAGAAGATGCTGCTATTGCAGTAGATGGAATGAAAGGTATTGACAGAAATGATATGACTACTTGGGATTCGAGTGACATTCATTTATTTAAATCTTTAAATAAAGATGTTAAAGGAAAAAAATTATTCTATATTAAAGAAATGTGTGATATAGAAAACTATGATAATCCTAATAAAGAATTAATAAGTCATTTAGAAAATTTTAAAGAAACAATTAAAAAATGTGAAAGTTTAGGTATCAAGGTCGAAGGAGTAAGTTTTGATAAAAACTTATTAAATGCAATTGCTCCAACTTATATGGTTATATATGGTGCTGAAGCATCAAGTAATATGGCTAACTTAACTGGAATTTCATTTGGTCCAAGAGGAGAAGGTAATACTCCAGATGAAATGATAAAAGATCATAGAACAAAAGGATTTAGTCCTCTTATTAAAAGAAGATTTGTAATTGGATCATTTGTTCTTCAACGAGAAAATCAAGAAAAATTTTTCTTAAATGCAAAAAGAGTAAGAAGAATGATTGTTGATAAAATGAATAGTTTATTTGAAAAATATGATGCTATGATTGGACCCGTTGGAAGTGGACCTGCTAAATACATTGATGATAGTAGAAATGTTAAAAGAGAAGATACTACTATTTTAGAAGAATGGTTACAAATTGGAAATTTTGGAGGTTTTCCATCAATAACAATTCCTAATGGATTTGTTGATAATTTACCAGTTGGAGTAAATATTACAGGAAAAATAAAAGATGATGTTAATGTACTTAATATAGCATATTCTCTTGAAAGTGTGATGGATTATAAAAATCAAATTGCTAAGGAGGTGAAATAATGGCCTACAAAGCAGTAATTGGACTTGAATTTCATTGTGAAATGAAGTCACATACAAAAGTTTTTTCTAGGGCAATAAATGGTTTTTCTAAAAAACCTAATCAATTAGTTTCACCACTAGATATGGGATTTCCAGGAACACTTCCAGTTTTAAATAAAGAATGTGTTAAAAAAGCAATCGAAGTAGCAATGATATTAAATTGTAAAATTCCTGAATATATGGAATTTGATAGAAAGAATTATTTCTATCCAGATTTACCGAAAGGATATCAAATTACACAGTTCTTTAATCCAGTCGGAGTAAATGGAAGTGTTAAAATAGAAGCAAATGGAAAAGAAAAAGAAGTATTAATACATGACATACATTTAGAAGAAGATTCAGCTTCACTTGACCATTTATATGATACATCTAATATAGATTATAATAGATCTGGAGTTCCTTTACTTGAACTTGTAACTGAACCATGTTTGAATTCTGCAGAAGAAGCATTGGAATTTTTAGAGCATATAAAAAGAATATATCAATATACTGGTATTTCTGATTGTGATACTAAAAAAGGTCAAATTAGAGCAGATGTAAATGTATCTATAATGGATGAAAATGATACTGAACTTGGAACAAAAGTTGAAACAAAGAATGTTAATAGTTTTGATTCAATTAGAAAAACAATTGAATATGAAATTGAAAGACAAAGTAAACTAAAAAGTGAAGGTAGATATGATGAAGTAGTACAAGAAACAAGAAGATGGGATGATGAAAGTGGTACTACAATTCATATGAGAAGTAAAGCAGATGCTATTGATTACAAATACTTTACAGAACCTAATATACCTAGATATAAAATATCAAAAGAGTTATTAGATGATATTAAGAAAAACATTCCAGAACTTGCTCATGAAAGAAAAGAAAAATATATTACTAAATATGGCATGAGTGAATATGATGCTAAAGTGTTAGTAAAAGATAAAAAAGTATCTGATTTCTTTGAAGAATGCGTATCACTTGGTAGTGATCCTAAAAGTGCATGTAATTGGATAACAACTAAAATACTTGCTGAAGTTAATAAAAAGGAAGATACAACTATTGATGATATATTTATTAAGCCTAATATGATTAGTGAACTAATAAGTTTAATAGATTCTAAAAAAATAACTAATAATCAAGGAAAAGAAGTATTTGCTAAGATGTTAGAAGAAGAATTAACTCCTGGTGAAATAGTTAAAAAATATAATATGGAAGTTATTGAAGATGAGAATTTGATTAATAACTTAGTTAACGATGTTATTAATGAAAATAATCAAGCAGTAACTGATTATAAAAATGGAAGAACTAATATGCTTGATTATTTAGTTGGACAAGTTATGAAAAAATCAAAAGGAAAAGCAAATCCTGTTGAAGCAAAAGAAAAATTACTTGAAACAATAAAATAGCTTATTTTAGCTATTTTTTGGTTATATAAAATGTAAACCAATAATATTATTTAGTAGAAACAATATAAAAAACGATATAATATAATTGGAGAAAAAATATGAAACGTAGAAGAAGATTAAAGAAAAGTGTTAGATGTTTTTTGTTTTTTGTAATCTTTGCTTTGATTGCAGGTTTTTCATATGCATTTTTTGATATTGGAGACAAAATAAGTAGTTATTTTCATGAATCACTATTTGGATTTGGAAGAGTATATGTAAATAAACCTAAAGTACAAATAATAGATGAAGAAAGTAATGCTAGACCAATTGCAGTTTCAATAAATAATAATCATGATGCCTGGCCTCACGCTGGACTTCAAGATGCTTATCTTGGATATGAATTAATTGCTGAAGGTGGAATTACTAGACTAATAGCTTTATATAAAGATGCAAATACTTCTAAAATTGGATCAGTTCGTAGTGCACGCCACTATTTTTTAGATTATGTATTAGAAAACGATGCAATATTTGTTCATTTTGGATTTTCTCCGCAAGCAAAAGAAGATATTGAAACATTGGGAATTAATAATATAAATGGTTTATATACAAGTAGTGCTTTTTATAGAGATAAAACATTAAATAGGGCAACAGAACATACAGCGTTTACTACTATGGAAAAAATAAATAAAACTATTAAATCTAAAAAATATAGAGATACAAGCAGTGAACAATTATTAAAATATAGTTCAATAAAAGTAGATCATAGTAGTGATGAGACACTAAAAACTGCAAATAAAGTAGTAATTAAATATTCTGGCTATCAAACAACATCATATGAATATGATAAAGATAATTATGTATATAAGATGTTTATGAGTGGTAAATCACATGATGATTTAGTAACCAAAAAACAATATACAGTTAAAAATATAATTACTTATCAAGTTAAAAACGTTTCTTTAAATGATAAAAAAGGAAGACAAGATTTAGAAAATATAGGTAATGGAGAAGGATATTATATTTCTAATGGTGAGGCAATAAAAATAAAGTGGTCAAAAACAAGTAGGGCTAGTAAAACAAGATATATGACTATGGATGGAAAAGAACTGGTTGTGAATGATGGAAACACATGGATTCATATACAACCAAAAGGTCAAACATTAACGATAGAATAATTTATTTCTATGCCTAATATAATTAAAAAAGCATTGAAATATTGTTTTAATAATGTTAGAATAATATTGATAGAATAAGGAGGACCCCCAATATGAATATAGAAGCTATTATGAATTTTTTAGCAGATAATTATAAATGGTTTATGATAGGTGCAGGTGTTTTGTTATTTGCACTTATTGGTTTTTGGGTAAGTGGAAGAAAAAAGAAGGAAAATACAAATTTAGGAACTACAATGAATCAAAATAATTTTAATCAAATGGGTACATTAGATCAAAATCAAGTCATTGCCCAAGCAACTCCACAATTTATTCAAAATCCAACGCCAGAAGTACAGCAAACAGTGGCACCAGTCGCTGCTGCACCCGTGGTAGGAGCACCAGTTGCACCTGTTCCAGCGGCTCAAAATGCACCAGTTAATGATACAATTTTTACTGGAGCACCAGTTAATGCTCCTGCACCTGAAGAAGAAAAATTAGTTATAGAAGCTCCAACTGGAACTTTAAATGAAAATATTAATATGGATACATTAGGTCAAGAAAATGTTTCACAAATTGCACCGGTAGAGGAAGAAAATGTAATTGATAATCAAGCGACACTTGAAGCATCAGTTGCACAACCTACCATTCAAGCAATGAACGAAGCACCAGCACCAGTAATGGAAACAGTTGTACCAGCAATGCCTGCACAGCCAGTTACTACACCGCAGATGCCTGCACAGCCTGTGGCAGCACCAGTAATGCCTGAAACTCAAGGCCCAGTAATGGCGGCAGATGATGTACCTATTTCAATGACCCCTGAGGAGCCAATTATGCAGACACCTCCAGCTCCTGTTGCACCAGCACCTGAAATGGTTGCTCCTGCTGCACCTGTACCTGAAGTACCTGCTTATCAAAACAATACAATTCAACAATAAAGATTAACTCGTGTTAATCTTTTTAATTATCTATTGAATTTAATAGATATTTTTGATAAAATTATGGCATTGAAGGATTAGTAGAATAATTATATTTTATAGAGAGTTAGTGGTTGATGGAAACTAATAAATAGAATTATTCGAAGCTACTTTCTCTAATTGAGTTAATATCTCACGGTAATTACGTTATAATTAAATAAGTTAAATAAAGGAATGGTACCGTCTAATTAGACTTCCTGTACTATTCTTTTTTTATTTGGAGGTTATTATGAATCTAAAAGATATGTTTATTAATTTTTTTGTAAGCAAAGGACACAAACAAATTCCAAGCGCACCAGTAGTTCCTGAAAATGATCCTAGTGTTCTATTTAATACTGCTGGAATGCAACCACTAATTCCATATTTGATGGGAGAAACTCACCCATATGGAACAAGACTCTGTGACTATCAAAAATGTGTAAGAACAAATGACTTAGAATCAATAGGTGATACAACTCATCATACTTTCTTTGAAATGTTAGGTAATTGGAGTCTTGGAGATTATTTTAAAAATGAAAGTATTAGTTGGAGTTTTGAATTCTTAACAAAAGTATTAAATATTCCAGCCGATAGATTAGCTGTTACTGTATTTGCAGGAAATAATTTAATCCCGTTTGATGAAGAAAGCTATAATAAATGGTTAAGTTTAGGAATAAAAGAATCTAGAATTGCAAAAACAGTTGATGATAATTTCTGGATAGCAGGTGAATCTGGTCCATGTGGTCCTGATACAGAAATATTTTACTATAAAGGTGAAAATGTACCTGAAGTATTTGATCCAGAAGATGACATGTGGGTTGAAATTTGGAATAATGTTTTTATGCAATTTCATAAAGATAAAGATGGAAATGTAACTGAACTTCCTAAAAAGAATGTAGATACTGGTATGGGAGTAGAAAGAACTACTGCAATATTAGAAGGTGTAGATGATAATTATAAATCATCAATATGGAAAGATGTAATTGATTTAATTAGTGATATATCTAATTTACCATATGAAGGTAATGAAAAAAGCATGAGAGTAATTGCTGATCATATTAGAACTGCTGTATTTATATCTGCTGATCCTGCAGGTATAAAACCAAGTAATACTGATCAAGGATATATTTTAAGACGTTTAATCAGAAGAGCAATAAGACATGCCAAAAAATTAAATATAGATGTTAATAGTGATTGGGAAGAAAGAATAGCTAAGTTAATATTCGATAATTATAAATCATATTATAAAGAGTTAGAAGATAATTGTGATGTTGTGTTAGAAGTATTAAAAAATGAAAAAATTAAATTCAATAGAACTCTTGAAAAAGGGCTTCGTGAATTTATGAGAGTTGCGGGTAGTGATATAGATGGAGTAACTGCATTTCATTTATTTGATACATATGGTTTTCCTATAGAACTTACTATAGAACTTGCAGAAGAAAGAAATATTAAAGTGGATGTTGAAGGATTTAAAACTAAATTTAAAGAACACCAAGAATTATCTAGAACTGCATCTGCTGGTAAATTTAAAGGTGGACTTGCAGGTAACGGAGAAATTGAAACAAAGTATCATACTGCAACACATTTACTTAATGCTGCATTAAAAGTAGTTGTATCTAAAGATGTTCATCAAAAAGGAAGTAATATTACTAGTGAGAGAATGAGATTTGATTTTAGTTGTGATCATAAACTTAGTGATGAGGAAAAACAAAAAACAGAAGAACTAGTTAATAAATGGATACAAGAAGGTTTAGAAGTAAAATGTGATGAAATGAAAAAAGAGGACGCTATAAAAAGTGGTGCTGAATGTATGTTTATTGAAAAGTATCCTGATGTAGTAACTGTCTATAGTATAGGTGATGTATCCAAAGAATTATGTGGAGGCCCACATGTTAAAAATACAAATGAATTAGGAAAATTTAGAATAGTAAAAGAAGAAGCATCTTCTGCTGGAGTAAGAAGAATAAAAGCAGTGTTAGAATAAGAGGTTAATATGAGTATTTATAATTTTACACAAGAAGAATTAGAAAAGTATTTAATAGAAAATAGTTTTAAAAAATATAATGCTATTCAAATAATTGAATGGATATATGAAAAGAAAGAAAATGATTTTAATAAAATGACTAATTTAAGTAAAAAGCTTATTTCTTTTTGCATAGAAAAAATAGATATAAATACTCCTAAAATAATAAAAGTAGAAAAGAGCTCTCTTGCTAATAAATATTTATTAGAACTCGAAGATAATAATAAAATAGAATGCGTTCTTATGAATCATGATTATGGATATTCTCTATGTGTATCCAGTCAAGTTGGATGTAATATGGGATGTTCTTTTTGTGAAAGTGGAAGGCTTAAAAAAGTAAGAGATTTAACATTAGATGAATTGGTTGGACAAGTTATAGCTGTTTCTGATTATGAGAATATTAGAATAGATTCTATAGTAGTAATGGGTATAGGAGAGCCATTTGATAATTTTGAGAATATTAAAAGATTTATTAGTGTTGTAACTAATAATAAAATGATAAATATTGGTCAAAGACATATAACTATTTCTACCTGTGGATTAGTTCCAAAAATATATGAATTTGCGGATTTAGAGACGGGTGTAAACTTGGCAATTAGTTTACATGCGCCTAACAATGAGATAAGAGATAAGATAATGAAAATAAATCATGCATATAAAATAGAAGAGATAATGAAAGCATTAGACTATTATATAGATAAGACTAATAGAAGAGTAACAATTGAATATGTTATGCTTGCTGGAATTAACGATAGTGATGAATGTGCACGTGAATTATCAAAATTAGTTGGTGGGAAATTAATATATGTAAATTTAATACCATATAATGAAACATCAAATTTTGATATGAAACGAAGTAATGACTTTAAAATAAAGAGTTTTTATGATATACTTAAATCGAATAATATTAATGTAACAATAAGGAAAGAAATGGGCGGGAATTTATCTGCTGCCTGTGGACAACTAAGAGCTAGAGAAGAGGGAAGTGAAATATGTTAACATTTTATCAAACAGATCCTGGAAAAGTAAGAAGTCATAATGAAGATTCAGTAAATATAGTTAAGAATCTTAGTGGTGAAACATTACTTGTAGTTGCGGATGGTATGGGGGGACACAAAGCAGGAGAAGTAGCAAGTTCCCTTGCAGTTAATGAACTAAGTAAAAGATTTTCTGAATTATCAAGTATTGGTACTAAAGAAGAAGCTGTTATTTGGTTAAAAGAAATAATAGATGAAATAAATGTTAAAATCTTAAGATATGCTGAAGAACATGTTGATGCTACTGGACTTGGAACAACATGTGTATGTTCAATATTAACAAAAGATTTCTTACTGTTTGGAAATATTGGAGATTCATCAGGATATGTTTTTAAACGCGGAAAATTATACAAAGTAACAAAAGATCATACTTTGGTTAATATATTATTAGAAAGTGGAGAAATCACTGAAAGTGATGCTAAAACACATCCACAAAAAAATGTACTAATGAAAGCATTAGGTGCAGCAGAAATTATTGAAATGGACATTTTTGAAGTGGTAATAAATGAAGAAAACGATAAAATTGATGGTATTTTCTTATGTAGTGATGGACTTACTAATATGATGAGTGTCGAACAAATGGAAAAAGTATTAAATGATACAGAGTTAGATATAGAAGAGCAAGTTGGCAAAATGATAATGAAGGCTAACATGCGTGGGGGAACGGATAATATTACAATTGCTTATGCAAGATTGAGTGGTGAATAGTGTGATAGTTAAAGGTTCTAAAATTAATGATAGATATCAAATCATTAAAACATTAGGCGAAGGTGGAATGGCTAATGTTTATTTGGCACATGATAACATCCTTGATAGAGATGTTGCAGTTAAAGTATTGAGAGGAGATCTTGCAAATGATGAAAAATTTGTAAGAAGGTTTCAAAGAGAAGCATTATCTGCATCAAGTTTATCACATCCAAACATAGTTGAAATGTATGATGTTGGAGAAGATGATGGTCAATACTATATTGTAATGGAATATGTTGATGGAAAAACATTAAAACAAGTATTAAAACAGCGAGGACATCTATCAATAACTGAAGTAGTAGATATTATGTTGCAGGTTACAGATGGAATGGCACATGCCCATGATGCATACATTATTCACAGAGATATCAAGCCACAAAATATTATGATTCTTTCTAATGGAATGATAAAGATAACTGATTTTGGAGTTGCTACAGCGCTTAATTCAACTCAATTAACTCAAACAAATTCAGTAATGGGAACAGTTCATTATCTTCCACCGGAACAAGCAAATGGAAAAGGATCAACTATTAGAAGTGATATATATTCTATGGGTATAATGATGTATGAATTACTTACAGGATTAGTTCCTTATAAAGGTGATAATGCTGTTGAAATAGCATTAAAGCATTTAAAAGAACCACTTCCTAGTGTAAGAAAAATTAATCCATCTATACCTCAATCAATAGAAAATGTAATTATTAAGGCAACTGCTAAGAATCCTAAAAATAGGTATACAGATGCAAGAAGTATGCATGAGGATATTAAAACTGCTTTAGACGATTCTAGACGTGATGAAAAAAGATATGTATATCCATATCCTGAAAATGATTTAGAAGAAACAAAAGCATTAGATAAAGAAGTAGCCGCTATAGCGAAGAAAAATGCAAGTGAAACAGTTGAACCAAAAGAAGTTGCAAAAGACGAAAAAAGGAAAACTAATATAACATTAATAGTATTGATTAGTTTGTTTACTGCACTTGTTTTGGCTGTTACGGTTGGAATGTCTATATATTTTAAAAAGACTGAGGTTAAAAATATAGTAATTCCAGATGTTACAAATATGGATGCAGTTGAAGCATCGAATGAATTAACTGATTTGGGATTTAATGTTAATACTGAATATAAATATGTTGCGAGTGATACAGTAGAAGAAGGAAAAGTTGTTAAGACTAGTCCTGAAATTGGTTCTAAAAGAAAAACAGGAACAGATATTATACTTTATATCTCATCAGGAGAAAATGTATATATTGTAGAAGATTTTACTGGCGAAAATTATTTAGTGGCAAAAGGTAAAATCGAAGCGCAATGTGATTGTAATGTAACTGTTGATACTGAAACAGTAAGTGAAGATAAGAAAGTAAAAGAAGATACTGTTTTAAGGACAGAACCTGCTGCTGGTGAATCTAGTAAGTTAGGAAGTCAAATTAAAATAATTATTCCAAATGTTGAATATAAATATCCAGATTTTACAAAAGAATATACAGTTAGTCAAATTGATGAATTTGCTTCAAAGCATGAATTAAAATTAGAATATAAATATCAAGAGACATCTTCTGTAAAAGAAGGAACAATATTAAAGCAAAGTAGAGCTTCAGGTTCAGTTGTAACTCCTGGTGCATCCCTAGTAATTACTATTGCAAGAGCACCAGAAATTATAGAAGATCCAGTAGGAGAAGAAGATATAGAGGATTAATATGAATGGTAAAATTATATGTATTAACAAATTTATACATAAAGTACTTCTTACAAATAATACTATAATCGATACTAGAACCAGGGGGAAACTTAGAAATAATAATATTAACCCTGTAGTTGGCGATAATGTATTTGTAAATATTGAAACTAAAACAATTGAAAAAGTATATGAAAGAAAAAATTATCTGGAAAGACCACTTATAGCTAATATAGATAAATTATTAATAGTCATGAGTACTTCTATTCCAGTTTTTTCTCCATATTTAATTGATAAGTTTTTAATTATAGCTTTTTCTAATGATATAGAACCAATTATAATTATTACTAAAACGGATATGATTAGTATTAAAGAAAAATTAGAAGTAAAAAAATATATTAATTATTACAGAAAACTAGGTATTAAGGTATACATTAATACAAGTGTTAAAAAAATAAAACATGAATTTAAAGATTCCGTAGTAGCATTATGTGGACAAACCGGTAGTGGTAAATCAAGTCTATTAAATAAGATAGATGCATCATTAAAATTAAAAACCGGTGAAGTATCACTATCTTTAGGAAGAGGTAAACATACCACAAGACTTGTTGAACTTTTAGAAGTAAATGATGGATTAATCGCAGATACTCCTGGATTTAGTTCATTAGAAATAAATATAAATAAGAAAGATTTAAAAAATTATTATCCTGATTTTAATAAAAGATGTAAATATAGAAGTTGCTCACATGTAAAAGAAGATGGTTGTAAAGTAATAAAATTAGTTGAAAAAGGAAAAATACCATCTTGGCGATATGAAAACTATATAAAGTTTATGGAGGAATGCAAATGATGAAAGTAAGTGTTTCAATTCTATCTAGTAGTATTAAACCACAAGATATAGTAAAAAAATTAGATAATACTAAAGCAGATTATATTCATATAGATATTATGGATGGTAAGTTTGTAGAAAATAAAACATGGACATTTTCAGAAATTAAAAAAATAACTGATTATTCTAATTTACCACTAGATGTACATTTAATGGTTAAAGATCCTAAGAAATATGTAGAAGACTACGCTTTATTAAATACAGTTTATTTAACATTCCATTATGAAGCAGTTAAAGATATAAAAGAAACTATAGAATATATTAAAGATTTTGGATTAAAAGTTGGGATGGCAATTAATCCTGATACAGATGTAAGTGTGTTATTCCCATATTTACAATATATTGATCTTGTAATAGTTATGAGTGTTTTTCCAGGGGCAAGTGGTCAACCATTTATAGAAGCAACACCAGAAAGAATAAATAAGTTAAAAGAAGAAATAGTTAAACAAAACGTTAAAACTATTATATCAGTAGATGGTGGTATTAATAATGAAACCGGTCTTTTATGTAAAGACGCAGGAGTAGATATGCTAGTATCAGCTTCATATATACATAAAGATGTTTCAAATAATATTGATATATTAAAGAATTTGTAGAAAACTTAAAAAAGTTTTCTTTTTTTGTAGTGTTTTTATATTAAAACTTCTAATTATATTATTAGGAGGGTTAAATGAGAAACAATTACTTGGTAAGGCAAAATGGTTATAAGGACTGTGGCGCTTCATGTTTATTATCTATAATGAAATATTATGGATGCGAGGCCTCACATGAAGA
>CAMUZE010000027.1 GCA_947165135.1 uncultured Clostridia bacterium | reverse complement strand
CTACTCTTAATATCTTTATTAGTAATATTACTATTCGCATTACATTCATTATATCCGGTTCTTCACATACACTTAATATCATTCTATCTACCTCTATTTTATTTTATCACAAAAAAAAGAAAACTTATAGTTTTCTTTTCTGATTTATTCTTCTTTATGAAGTTCTTCAATTATTTTTTCTATCTTTTGGCCATATTCAATAGATTCATCAAAAATAAATCTCAATTCTGGTGTATGTCTAATTTCTAATCTTTCAGCAAGTAAGCTTCTAAAATAACCAGATGCATTATTTAAATCATGAAGAACTTTATCTCTATTATCAATTGTTGTGAAATATACTTTGGCAAAACTTAAATCATTTGATACATCAACTGCTGTAATAACAACATTTTTAAAATCTTCATCTTTTGCTTCAAAAAGTATTATATTTCCAAGTTCTTTTTGAATTTCAGAACCCGCTCTTTCAGCTTTTAATTTCATACTCTTTTCACTTCTCTAACTTCAAACACTTCAATAATATCTTTTTCTTTTATATCAGGAAATGATTCAATAGTCATACCACAATCAAATCCTGCTTTTACTTCTTTCACTTGATCTTTTTCTCTTTGAAGAGAAGCAATTTTAGATGTTACAAGAACAATACCATCTCTAATCACTCTACATGGACTATTTGATTTAACTATTCCACTAGTAACATGAGATCCAGCAATATTTCCAACTTTAGAAAAATGGAATATTTGTCTAACTTCTGCTTCACCAATAACAACTTCCTCATATTCAGGATCAAGCATACCTTTCATAGCAGCTTCAATTTCTTCTACTAATTTATAAATTATATTATAAAGTCTAATTTCTACATTATAGTTTTTAGCTGTTTCTTTTGTTTCTTTGCTTGGTGATACATTAAATCCAATAATTATTGCATTAGATGCATTTGCAAGTACTACATCACTTTCAGTAATTGTTCCAACTCCACTTCTAATAACATTAATTTTAACTCCATCCACTGCAATTTTTAATATTGCATTTTTAACTGCTTCTTCACTACCCTTAACATCAGTCTTTAATACAATGTTAATTTCTTTTCTTCCTTCTTTAATTTGATCAAATAGTTCATCTAAACTTAATGCTTTATGAGCTTGTCTTTTAGATTTTTCATGCTCTTTTCTTTTTATTGATACGTTTTTAGCTTCTTTCTCACTTTCAAATGCCATAAATTTATCACCAGCTACAGGAACATCTTCAAGTCCAGTAACTTCAACTGGTTTAGATGGTTCAGCACTAACAACTTCACGTCCAGTATCGTCTTTTAATGTACGTACTTTTCCATAATTAGTTCCAACAACAATTGGATCACCTAATCTTAATGTACCATTTTGAATTAATAAAGTTACTACTGGTCCAATATTCTTATCAAGTCTTGCTTCAATAACTGAGCCACTAGCATATCTATTTGGATTTGCTTTTAATTCAAGTATCTCAGAAAGTGCATTAATATTATCTAAAAGTAAATCAACACCTTCTCCTGTATGAGCAGAGATTTTAACAAATATTGTATCTCCTCCCCATTCTTCTGGAGTAAGACCAAGTTCACTCATTTCACTCATTATTTTATCAATATTAATATTTGGTTTATCAATTTTATTTATTGCAACAATAATTGGTACATTTGCTGCTTTAGCATGATCAATAGCTTCTTTTGTTTGAGGCATTACACCATCATCTGCAGCAACTATAATAATAACAATATCTGTAACAGATGCTCCCCTGGCTCTCATTTCAGTAAATGCAGCATGACCTGGAGTATCGATAAATGTTATCTTTCTCCCATCTTTTTCTACTTGGTAAGCACCAATTGCTTGAGTAATTCCACCGGCCTCTCCCGAAGCAACATGTGAATTACGAATATAATCAAGTAATGTTGTTTTACCATGATCAACATGTCCCATTATTGTAACAACTGCTGGTCTTAATACTAAATCTTCTTTTCTATCATGAATTTCATATTCTTCAAAGTTTGTAATATCTGTTGTTTCTTCACGAATAAGTTCTTTATTATATTCAAGAACAACAACAGAAGCATCATCAAATGAAATTGCTTGATTAGAAGAAATCATAAGACCCATTCCAATTAATTTTTTAACAACATCTCCGGCACTAACTCCAATAGATGCTGCTAAATCAGCAACACTCATTCCTTCTTTATATAAAACTACATTGCTTTCTACTTGTTCTTTATTACTTTGAAGTTTAGATTTATTTTTATAAATATTCTTCTTCTTCATAAGTAAATCTTCTTGAACAACTTTATTTGAATCTTTCTTTTTAATTTTTTCTTTATGAACTTCAGATTCAATTTCAATATTATATGCAAGGGCAGCTTCTTCTGCTCTATCTTCAAGTTCAAATTTATCAGCAAGTTCTTCTGTTAAATTATTTTCTTCTTGTACTTCATTATTAGATAATTCATTATCTAACATAATAATAGCATCATCATCAAGAATATCATCAGGATTACTATAATTAAATCCCAACTCTTTAGCTTTCTTAATAATTATTTTATAATCAACATTAAGTTCATCAGCATAATCTTTAACAGTCATAAACACGCCTCCTTTTCTTTTTTATAATTTACTAACTAATTCATCATAAACACTATCTTCTATTTTTACTTCTAAGTGACTCTCTAGTGCTTTAGATTTACGAGCTTTTTCAATGACATCTTTATCTTTTTTTAAATATGCTCCTCTTCCATTAGCACGAAGAGTATCATCGACAAAAACATGTCCAGTGTTATCTCTAACCACTCTAAATAAATCTTTTTTCTCTAATTTTTCATGTGTAATAACACATGTCCTCATAGGTATCTTTTTAACTTTCATAGGTACCTCCTATTTATTGATTTCTTTATTAATATCAGCTAGTGTTTTAATATTTATTGTATATTTTGTAAGTTTACTTGCAAGTTTAATATTAATTCCTTTCTTACCAATTGCTAAACTTAAATTTTCATCATCAGCTATAACTAATGCCTCTTTTTTCTTTTCATCAGTTATACTTACATTTAAATTTTTAGCAGGGCTAAGTGCATTAGCAATAAATTCTTCCATATTATTAGAATATGCTATTAAATCAACTTTTTCTCCACCAAGTTCACTAATTATATTAGCAATTCTTCTTCCTTTTTCACCAATACAACTTCCAATTGGATCAACGTTTGAATTTGTTGATGAAACAGCAACTTTACTACGAACACCTGCTTCACGAGCAACTCCTCTAAGTTCTAAAGTTCCATCACTAAATTCTGGTATTTCATGTTCAAATAATCTCTTAACAAAACCATAATTCTTTCTTGAAACAAGAATAAGTGGTCCTTTTGGTGTACTTTCTATTTTGGTAATATATACTTTAATAGAATCTCCCATGGTTAATTTTTCTCCAGGAATTAATTCACTCTTAGGAAGTATTCCACGAGCTTTTCCTAAATCAACATAGTAATTTCTAGCATCTTCCATAGCTAAGAAACCAACCATTAATTCATCTTCTTTATCTTCAAATTCACTCATTACTTTTTCACGTTCTGCTTCACGAATTTTTTGTAAAACAACTTGTTTAGCAACTGAAATTGCTACTCTACCAAAATCATGAGGTGTTACTTCTTCTAAGATTTCATCACCAATTTGATAATCTTTATTAATCTCACGTGCTTCACTTATTTGAATTTCATTTAGATAATCATGCTTTACTTTAACTTCTCCAGTATCTGGGTCAACATCATCGTCATCATCATTATAATCATCAACTATAGTTGTTACTTTAAATACTTTAATGTCTCCAGTATTTCTGTCAATCAATACACGAGAGGTATAATCTGCTTTTTCATTTTTTCTAAAAGCAGTTGATAAAGCTGTTTGCATTGCTTCAATAACAACATCTTCATCTATTCCTTTTTCCTTTACAATAAAGTCTAAAGCTTTTTTAAATTCAGGAGCATTTACTTCTTTATATGCATCCTCTGTTTTCTTTCTACTCATTTTCGTCACTCACTCCTTTACTTCCAACATCTAATACATAATTTTCAAGTTCTAAATCTAAACTGTCTATTATTGGGTCAACTATATGTGTTGCTTTAACACATAGATTAACATCCACACCATTTTCACTATCAATAGTTACAAATAATGTATTTTGTCCATCTTCTTCACCAAAATGAACACCAACTAATTTAATATTTTCATTTTCTAGTGGTTCCCTTATAGCATCTGCTATCTTTGTTTCCACAAAAAACACCTCCATTTCAATTAAAGAGTGAGACCTTTAACAGCCTCACTCTTCCGTTGTCAGTTGTATTATAACATAATAAATAGTATGATACAAGATAAATTTTAAAACATTAATATTAAATGTAATTGACAATATGTATTATTTAAAGTAAAATTATAGGCGAAAAGGTGTTTGTATGAAAGAAAGAACAATTTTAAGTATTGATTTAAAAAGTTTCTTCGCATCATGTGAATGTATAGAAAGGGGACTTGATCCTTTTAAAACTCCTCTTGTAGTTGCTGATACACTTCGTGGTCAAGGTGCAATGACACTTGCTGTTTCACCCTATCTTAGAAATAAAGGTGTTCCTTCACGTGGAAGAGTTTTTGAATTACCTAAAAACATTAAAATTATTTATGCAAAACCTAGAATGAAATTATATGAAAACTTTAGTAAAAAAGTAAGAGATATTTTTAAAAGTTTTTTTAGTGAAGAAGATATACATTTTTATTCAATAGATGAAGCATTTATGGATGCTACTGATTATTTAAAATATTATAAATTGACAGATATTGAATTAGCTGGCACTATTATGAAAAAAATAAAGGATGATTTGGGTCTTACATCAACTTGTGGTATAGGACCAAATATTTTTTTATCAAAAGTAGCCATGGACGTAGAAGCAAAACACAATAAATCTTTTATTGCAAAGTGGACATATAAAGATATAGAAAATAAACTATGGGAATTATCACCTCTTACTAGTGTTTGGGGGGTTGGAAGAAAAACAGAAAAGAAACTTAATAATCTAGGAATATATAAAGTAAAAGATATAAATAAATATAAAAAAGAATTTTATATTAAAAGATTTGGAAATGTTATGGGAAATGATATTTGGTGTAAGGCAAATGGAATTGATTATACAACTATTAAAGACTTAAATGAACAATCTCATGATAAATCAATGAGTATGTCTCATATTTTATATAGAGATTACAATATAGATGAAGCTTTTCTAGCAATGAAAGAAATAAATGATATATTATGTTATAGGCTTAGAAAAGAAAAGAAAACTACAAGATTAGTATATTTAGGAATTAAATACTCAAGGGATTTATGTAAAGAATTTCATGAATCAATACTTTTAAATAATGAAGAAGATATTCCAGAAAATATATTTAGTGTTTTAAAATATATATATGATAAAAATATTGAGAATCTTCCAGTTAGAAAAATATCAATTGCTTTTTCTAAATTAAGTGATAAAAAAATTAAGCAATTAAGCTTATTTGATAAAAATGAAATTCAAACAGATGAATACCACGATGTAGTTGATAGAATCAATGAAAAGTTTGGTAGTACTTCTCTACTAAGAGCATCTTCTCTACTTAGAGGATCAACTATAAAAAATAGAAAAAACTTTAAAGATAAAATTTAAAGTTTTTTTGATTTATCAACATGATATCTATAATAAGGCATTAGTCCTACTTTTTTATTTAAAAATTCAGGTATCTGACTAAATGTATAATCTTCCCATAAATTAGCACTCATTAAAATTGCTTTGTTTTTAGTTAATGCAAAGTTCCACTCTATTTCTAAAATATCATCTACTTCCTTTGCACATTTTTTAGCAGTATCAACTGCTTTTTTAAAATTAGGTATTTCAATATTAATAATCTTTTCGCCTGTTATTGGGTGTTTTGAATATATTTGTCCATTTCTACTTCTATATTTATGTGTTATTTTACCGGTATTAATATCAACAAATCCTGTAATATAATCACTTTTTTTATAATCATATTCATATTTATCACTAGTTCCAAATTTCATTGTTGCATTGATTACATCTATATTATTTTTATCTTTTAAAGTTACAATACTTAGAATATTCATATTATTTGGATTTATTTCTTCAAGTAATTCGTTTTGTTCAATGTATTCTTCTAATACAAATAATTTATTTTTATTTGCTTCTTCTAATAAAAATGCTGGACTTCTATAATCATTTAAATTCAACACTTTAGTTTTCTCTTCTTTTAATGTCGCACTTTTACATACAACAATTTTACTTGAAAGAATTAATTCTTCCATTTGCTTGAAACTTAAATTTTTAGTATAACAAGTATTTCTTTTTAAATGTTTATCAAATTTTTTATAAAATTCTCTTCTATCTTTTAACAATTCCAAATTGTCTTTATTATACAAATAAGGTATAAAATTATCATGTCTTATTTTTGTTAAATATGTATCTTCCAGTTTTCTATTTATTAAATAGAATTCAAAAATTCTATATTCATTATAATTTGCACCATACATGATAAAACATCTTATAATATCGAAGAATATATAAATTCTAAGATGGTCAGTTCTTCTACGAACATAATTTATTGTCTTATGTAAACCACAAGTATGTTTTTTTAAATAGCTCCATGTTTTTTTAAAACATTTTTTCATTTTTACCACCCTTACAACTTAATTATATATTTTTATTTTTTAAATATCAAGTTTTGTATTGACTTAAAACTTTTCTACAATATATAATAAATATTAAGCAGATATTTACTTGGGGGTAATTATGGAAAGAGATTATTTAGTTATTATATACCAAAGAGAAAGACTTGAAGATGATAAAAATTTACCAGAAGGTGTAACAGATTATGTTTTAAATCCACTACTAATATCTGAAGGTAAAATTAAAGAAGTAGATGGAGAAAAAATATTTTCTTCAAAAGATGGAAAATATGAATTAAAAATGATTAATAGTACTTCGTCTATAGATGATGAATTTTCATATGCATTTCCTATAGATGTAACAGAATATGATGCTCAAGCAAGAAAAGAAACAGTAGATTATATAAAAGAAGAAGAATTATATAATTCTCATTTGATGCAATCTTATAGTAAGGATTCTAAATCCCCTCTTAGAGTTATTGCTCATAATAAACTATCAGAAAGAGTACTTGTTCTTATTAATCCTGATAGTTATGATGAATCTGAAGCAGTTATTGAATATGATGCCAGTGAATACGTTGCGAAGCTAAAAGAAAATTCTATGCTTTTAATTGGATATAAAGACATTGAAATGATGCAAAGGCAAAAAGAAGAAGAAGAAATACGAAAACAGAAATATGAATTTTCTCCTCATAAAGCAACTAAGTACTCTACTAATTATGTTTATGCTGATGAGTTATATGATGAAATTAGAAAATACGTAATAGCCCAAGATGAACAAATTAAAAAAATATCAACTATATTCGCAAAAAATCAGAGAATAGATAATCCTTATATGAAGAGTAATTTTATTCTTTGTGGCCCTACTGGTGTTGGAAAAACAGAAATATTTAGAAGAATATCTGACATTGCAAATGTCCCAATGATAATTGAAGATGCTAATGAATTTACTGCTGCTGGCTATGTAGGAAGAACAGTTACAGATATTCTTATTAATTTATATAACGCCGCAGATGGTGATTTAAAAAAAGCTGAAAATGGAATTGCTCTAATAGATGAAATAGATAAAAAAGCTGGTGAACGTGGTAGTGATAATATGGAAGTAACAAAAGGAGCTGTTATTCAATCACTTTTAAAAATGATTGAAGGACATGTTTATCCAATTACAATTGGAAAAAAACAAATATATTTTGATACTTCAAGAGTAACATTTGCTTTCAATGGTGCATTTTCAGGTATAGAAAGATATATAAAAAAGAAGAAAGATGATACTGGCATAGGATTTGGTGCAAATCTTGAAGAAAAAAAACCTACAAAAGAAGAATTATATAATACACAGACTTTAAAAGACTATGGACTATTACCAGAATTTATTGGTAGAAATAGAATTATTGCTATGAATGAATTATCACAACAAGATTTAGAAAGAATTCTAAAAGAATCTAAACTTAGCTATTTAAAATTATATAGAGAATATTTAGCAGCATTAAATATTGAATTTAAATATAATAAAGCTGTTATCGAAGTAATAGCTAAAAAAGCAATGGAATTAAAAACTGGAGCAAGAAGTTTACAATCAATAACAGAAGATGCACTTAGTGTAGCAGATTTCTATATTGGATCTAGAAATGCAAGTCAATATAAACAACTAGTAATAACTCCAAAAACAATTGAAGACAATAAGAAATTTATTTTAAGATAATAATTTATTAATATTAACAATGTTATATCCTCTACTCTCAATATAATTTATTGTAGAGGATAATTCATCTAAATTTAATTTAGTTTCCTTGATAAAGATTATTTTACCTTTATCAAGGATTTTTTTCATATTACTTAATAAATCAGATTCTATATAATCAAACACTTTAACACTATTTAATTTTTTTATTTTACAAATATCAATTATATCAAAATCATTTGTTTTAACACAAAAGAATTCATCATGTAATATACTTATAAAATTATTTAATTCCTTTTCATTATTTCCTTTAAATAATATATTACTATGATTTTCAATAACATCTATATTATTTTTTAACATATTATAATTCATTAAAACGTTGATTTCTACATCTTTATTTTCACCAAGTTTAATCATCTTATTAAAATATTTACCATTATCAACATCTACAACTAAAGAAATATTATTTTCATAATCATTTCCTTTAACAATATATTTATCTAAATTATTATCTTTATTTAAAATACATTTATCTTCATCATATTCTATTAGTTCTTTTCTAAATCCTAATCCTTTCATATTATTATAGCTTTTATCTTTATTAACAATTAATCCAGAAAGTCCTAAAACAATACCTTCTTCACTAATACTACCTTCTCTACATTTATAATTATTTTCATCGGCATATTTATTTATTGACACTAATAATGTATTATTTTTTTCAGAAAATTCAATAATTCTATTAACATAATAAAAACTAAATATTGTAATTATGCATAAAAATAAATATTTATAATAATTCTTCATATTTAATTATATGAAAAAAGATATAGCCTTTATTCTAAAAACTATACCTATTTTATTAATTTATGAATTAACTCTTGATTTTTTTCTTTTACATAAGGCCCAATAGTTCTACACTGTAAGAAGTCATCACAATCAAATCCTAATGTATTAAGATTATCTCTAAAACTTTGCCTATTCATTAAATACATTAAATTATTTAGTTTTTTAACAAATTCTTTTTTATCATCACCATATTTCAATAACATATTTAAAGCTATTGCATAACCTAATGTATAATTTAAATCTGCTTCTACAGGATTACCAATAAATGATAAATCACCACTTGTAGAACTTATTATTCCATCTTCATCAAGATGATATTCATCTTGTTTTTTTATACTTGTATATTTATAAAATGAATTTAAATCTCTTACAAACTTGTCATTTAAAAATAATAATGCAGATGAAGGTTCTATATAATTTTTCATTAAATAGTCTAAAAAAGCAATTTCAAAAGAACAAGATATTGTTTCAGAATATGGTGAAGCAAATGCTTTTTTCTCACCATTACTTAATACTGATGTATAAAAATGTATAACATGCCCTAATTCATGAGCAAGCATTACAAGATTGTCTATAGTAAATTCATAATTTCTAATTATGATAAACGCATCTTTTGTGAAGTTAGAACTTACTGTGTATCCCTCACATCCTTCATTGATTTTTCCACCCATTTTTATTCTTTTTTCATCAAACATTTTTTTAACTACTTTATATATATTATCGTTATATTGTGAAAAGAATGACAGTAATATATCTTTAAATTCCTTTTCATTAAATATACGACTTTTATCTAATATTAAATAACGTCCATTATATATATGTACTATAGTTTCTGGATTAATTAATGAATTAATATTAGTTGCTAAAGTATTTAAGTCATCACCATTAGTATTTAAGAAATCCGTTATCCTTTTTACTCCATCATAAAAATATTTAGCTAGATACTCATTTAATTTATCATTATTCATAAAAAGTCTATCTCTATTTATTTCTATGCCACTTAAATGCTCTAATAAACCATTATATGTATCTAAATCAGATAATGTTTCCATAGCGCTTCGTTTTTCATTTCTAATTAAATAACGTATAAGTTTATTAATATCTTCCAATAATATATTGTAATCAAATTCCATTTACTTTTTCCCCCTTAAAAGTAAAATTATTTCTTTTCTATTTTTGCTTTTCCACCCATATATGGTCTTAATACTTCAGGAATATCTATACTTCCATCTTCATTGTAATTATTTTCTAAAAATGCAATTAACATTCTAGGAGGAGCAATTACTGTATTATTTAGAGTATGAACAAATTCTTTTGTTCCATCTTCTTTTTTATATCTAATTTGTAATCTTCTAGCTTGAGCATCTGTTAAATTTGAGCAAGAACAAACTTCAAAAAATTTTTGTTGTCTTGGACTCCATGCTTCAATATCACAAGATCTATATTTTAAATCTGCCAAATCACCTGAACAACAAACTAATTTTCTAACCGGTATATTTAGTGTTCTAAATAATTCAACACTATAATTCCACATTTTATTATACCAATCATCACTTTCTTCACCTTTGCAAAGAACAACCATTTCTTGCTTTTCAAATTGATGAATTCTATATATACCACGTTCTTCAATTCCATGAGCTCCTACTTCTTTTCTAAAGCATGGTGAATATGAAGTCATTGTAATTGGCAAATCGCTTTCTTTTAATATTTGATCTTTAAATTTAGCAATCATAGAGTGTTCACTAGTCCCAATCAAATAAAGATCTTCTCCTTCAATTTTATACATCATATTTTCTTTTTCTGCAAATGACATTACACCATCAACAGCATCACTATGAATCATATATGGAGGAATACAATAAGTAAATCCTTTATCTATCATAAAATCACGAGCATATGCTAAAACTGCAGAATGAAGTCTTGCCATATCACCCATTAAATAATAAAAACCGTTACCACTAACACGTCCTGCTGCATCTTTATCAAGTCCATTAAAAGATGCCATTATATCTGCATGATATGGTATTTCATAACTTGGTACTTTAGTTTCTCCAAATACTTTTTCTTCAACATTTTTAGTATCATTTTCTCCAATTGGAACATCATCTGCAATAATATTTGGAATGACCATCATTATTTCTTTAACTTTTGTTTCTAATTCTACTTCACGATTTTCTAAATCTTCTATTTCATGTTGTATGGATGAAACTTTTTCTTTAACCTCATTAGCTTCATCTATTTTCTTATTTCTCATAAGTTCACCAATAGATGCAGATAGTTTATTTTTCTCACTTCTAAGATTATCACCTTTATTTTTACATTCTCTATACTCAATATCTAAATTGTATACCTCATCTACTAAAGGCAATTTTTCATCTTGAAATTTCTTTTTAATATTTTCTTTAACTAAGTCTCTATTTTCTCTTATTAAGTTAATATCTATCATAAGTTTCACCTCTATAAAAAAATAATAACACTATTTTAATAAAATAAAAAGCATTTTTTAAAAAATGCTAATCTATTCTATCAAAAGTAATACCCTTTATTTTCTCTTGTTTAATTGAATTTAATATAAGTAAAGATACTCTTTCATAATCAACTTCTCCATTAACTGGAATATTTCTATATTTAGATATTTTTTTAAAGTATTCTTCTACTTCATCATCATTATAAGAATCAATTCCAAATTCTTTTAATAATATTGAATTATAATATTTATTAAGTTTTTTAATAATATGAATAGCTACTTCTTCAATAGTAAGTATTTCTTCTTTAATAATAGTCATACTTGCTAAATTATATGCAACTTCATTATTTTCAAACTTAGGCCATAATATTCCAGGGGTATCAAGAAGGTCCATATTTTCATTAACTCTAATTGTAGCCATGTTTTTAGTAACACCAGGTTTATTTCCAATACCTGCAATATTTTTACCAACAAGTTTGTTTATTAATGTACTTTTTCCAACATTAGGAACACCCACTACTAAACATTTAGCTTTTTTGGGAAGAAGACCTTTATTCTTTCTCTTCTCATTGACACTCTTCATTATGTTATTAACTTCATTAATAATTTTTTTATAATCATTTGAGTTCTTTGAATCACATGTTATTACTATAGAACCCTCATTTTTATATTTATCCATCCACTTTTTAGTTTCATCTTTATCACATAAATCATATTTATTAAATATAACTATATTTATTTTATCTCTTATTAATCTTTTTAAATCTGGTATTCTAGATGAATATGGTATTCTAGCATCTATTACTTCAATTACAATATCAACTGTATTTATAATAGCACTAATCTCTTTTTTGGTCTTAGCCATATGGCCAGGATACCAGTT
>CAMUZE010000026.1 GCA_947165135.1 uncultured Clostridia bacterium | reverse complement strand
AAGGCACAGGTCTGCAACACCTCCATCGTCGGTTCAAATCCGACTGGCTCCTCCAATATTAGAAAATAGACTCATACTTTATGGTTTGAGTTTTTTATTTTAGTTGAATAAAGGCACTTTTTTTTGTATAATTAAAGAGGTGAAAACGATGAAGTGTTTATTAAAAAATGTAAACCTATTAAATCTTGAAATTAATGTTCAAATTGCAATATTAATGGGCGTAATTTTAGCTATATTAATAGCGGTAGTAATTTTAACTATAATAAAGAAGGCAAAGAAGTAATGAAAAAGAAGAAGTTAACAATGCTAATTTGGTGGGTGTTTTGGTTTGTTTACTTAGAGTTTATTTTTAGAGCATTCGTAATTGGTAATTTGTTTACTTTATCTACGTTAATAGTATTATTATTTTGCATTCCATGGGTAATTGTTTTACATTTATTACTTAATTTATTTAATGAAAAAGTAAATAGAATACTAAATATAGTTTTTTCAGGTTTTTTATGTGTTTTAACATTAACACAATATGGTTATTATAAGATATATGATTCAATTTTTTCATTCTTTTCACTAACTGCAGGTGGTGCAGGACAAGCAATGCAATTTTGGGAAAGAGCATTAAAAGCAATCATTAAAAATTGGTATGTTTTTGCACTTGGCTTAATTCCTTATATATTATTTTTAATATTTAATAAAAAGATATTTAGTTTTAAAAGAATTAAACTTCCAGTAGCAATTTTTGAAATAATATTATTAATAGTATCAATTACATGTATTTGCCTTAGTGTTTATTTTGACAATAGTGGTATTTATTCATTGAAAAGATTATTATTTGAGACACATGCTCCTATGATAACAATAGAAAAAATTGGTCTTAATAATATGGAAACCATTGATGTTTATAGATATATGTTTGGTTTCGAAGAAGAAATATATATTGATGATGAAGAGAACGATGTTGAAGTAGAACTTAATAAAGAAAAAGAATATAATGTCTATGAAATAGATTTTGATGATTTAATTAGTAAAACAAAAGATAAAAAATTGATTAGCATGCATAAATACTTCAAGAGTGTCGAACCAACCGAAAAGAATAAATATAGTGGATTATTTAAAGGAAAAAATTTAGTATTCATAACTGCTGAAGCTTTTGATCCAATTGCACTTGATCCAGAACTTACACCAACACTATATAAAATAGCTAATAATAGTTTTGTATTTACAAATTATTATCAACCTTTATATCCTGTGTCAACTTCTGATGGAGAGTATATGAATTTAACTGGGCTAATTCCAAAAGAAGGTGTTTGGAGTCTTAAAAGGTCTGGAAAAAACAGCATGCCTTTTGGACTTGGAACAAAATTTAAAGCTGCAGGATATTTAAGTTATGCTTTCCATGATCATCATTATAAATATTATGATAGACATATATCTCATCCAAATTTAGGATTTACTTATTTAGGATGTGGTAATGGACTTCAAAAGAAAATGAATTGTAGTCATTGGCCAAATAGTGATAAAGAAATGATGGATGCAACAATTGATTATTATTTAAATAAGGGTAAACCATTTGCCACATATTATATGACAGTAAGTGGGCATCTAAATTACAATTTTTATGGTAATAATATGGCATATAGAAATAAAGACGCTGTTAAGAATTTAAAATATAGTGATGCTGTAAAAGCATATATTGCAACTCATATTGAGGTTGATAAGGCTATGAATAAGCTAATCAGTGAACTTGAGAAAGCTGGAGTATTAGATGATACACTAATCGTAATGGCATGCGATCATTATCCATATGGACTTACATATAATGAACTTAATGAGGTAAGTAAAACTAATAGAAAAGATAAATTCGAAAACTATCACTCTACATTAATTATGTATAATCCATCAATAGAGAAAACTGTTATAAACAAAGTAGTTGCTGGAATTGATTTGCTTCCAACAATATATAATTTATTTGGAATCGATTATGATTCTAGATTAATAATGGGCAAAGATATTTTTAGTGATACCGAAGGTCTTGCGATTTTATCTGATAGAAGTTGGGTATCTGATAAAGGAACGTATAATAATGTAACTAAAAAGTTTACTAAAAAAGTTGATGAAGATGTTTCACAAGAATATATTGATAAAATGAATAAAGTAGTTAATCAAAAATTTACTATGTCATCATTAATATTAGACTATAATTATTATAAGAAATTAGGTATAAAATGAAAATAGAAGTAAATGATTTTAATTTAAAAGATACTATTCTAAGTGGCTCTTGTTTTAGAGTGACTGAAAATGAAGATGGTAGTTTTACTAATATATTAAAAGATAGAGTAATTAATATAAAGCAAGAAGGAAATCATTTAATAGTTAATTCATCTAATATGGATAATATTAAAGAAATAATAATTAATTATTTTGATTTAAAAACTAATTATAATGAAATTGATGAAGCACTTACTAAAAATGATAATAATATGAAAACTATTATTGATAGATGTAAAGGTTATAAAATATTAAGTCAAGATCCTTTTGAAATGTGTATAAGTTATATAATTAGTCAAAATAATAATGTTAAAAGAATAAGTAAAACTGTGGAAGAAATATCTAAAAAATATGGTAATAAAATAGTATATGATAACAAAGAATACTATTTGTTCCCAACTTATAAACAACTTAAAAAATTAAAATTAGAAGATTTTACAAATTTAAAAGTTGGCTTTAGAGATAAGTATTTATATGATTTTATTTGTAATTATGAGAAATTAAAAGATATAAATAGCTTATCCACTATAGATGCGTTAAATGAACTTATGAAAATTAAAGGTATAGGGTTAAAAGTTGCATCGTGTATATTATTGTTTGGATATAAAAGATTTGATACATTTCCTATAGATACATGGGTTAAAAAATTTATATCAGAAAATTATAATATTAAAAATAATCAAAAAACCATAGAAAAATTTGCTAAAGATAGATACAAGGAATATTCTGGTTTAGCAATACAATATATGTTCCATAGCCAGAGAAATATAAAGTAAAGTAAGCAATTACTTTATTTTTTTTATTGTGTTTATATGATATAATTATATTTGATAATGGGAGTATCTAATATGGAAAAGCTGACACTAGAAAAATTTATAGAAATCAAAAATAAGTTATTATCTATTATTTCACAAGCCAAGCGTTTATTATATGGTAATGATTATTTTGTATATTTGGATGATGAAGAAATATTACAATTATTGTGCGGTAATGATTTGGATGATAATATGTCAGAATTTCTAAATAGATATTATATCCCTGTTCAGTCTGCTTTATATAATTATGATTTAAGTGATATACCATTTGAAGAGTGGAAAGGATTAATACTTGTAGGAAGTTATTATAATATTGCTGATTTTTCAAATACAAAAGCAAATATTGACTTTAATTTAATAAAATGCAATGGTTTAACAAGTTTTAAAGGATGCAATATTAGAAATATTGATTCATTAAATGTGAATTGTTATCCAAGAATGTTTGATGAAAAAGTAGTAAATGAAAATTCAAAGTATTTTTTAAGCAATTTGTTTAATGATGAATTTAAAAAAATATATTATGATAACTTAATAGATATAACTCACTTATTAAATTTATCTTCTGAACAAATAAATGAGCTTGAAGAAAAAAATTGGATAGGTAAATTATATAGAAAAGCAAAATATAAATATATGTTGAAAAATTCTAAACTTGGTAAGTTAATAGGATTATATAAAAGATCTAAAGAAGAATATGAAACTATTGGTAAAATATTAGAAATTGTAAAAAATGAGTATAGTCCAGCGGCTAGTGAAATAATTGATGCAATTAATACATCTGAAATTGATGAGATAAAAAATAAATGTTTTAGTATACTTAGAAAAAATATAATGGAGGTTCCAAATTTTGAAGACATACAAAGTTTTCCCGAAATGTTTATCAAGGAAAATCCTGATCTGTATTTAGAAGGCGTTAATATTCCAAATGAAGTAAAAGAAGATTATTTTAAAAGAGAGTTAAGTATATATGAGTTAGTTAATTATTTTGATGCTTTTAAAAACATAATAATCGATGAATTTATGGGTCAAAATGCTTTAGTAAGTATAATAAATAGGACATATGGACCTGGAAAACTTCAAGAATTAATGAAAAAACATATGGATGTATTTAAGCATTTAATGATAGACTTATATGACGCACCTTCTTTTACAATGCTGTTTTATGATATTATTGATTATAAAAACCATACTTCTAGTACAAAAGAAGATTTAGAAACAGTTTTCATAGAATATGTAAAAGAGTATATTTGCAGATATAATGCATATGAATTTACTGATGATGGATATGAAAACCCACATTGGTTATCTTCAATCAATTTTAAATATATTGGACATATTGATGATAATAGAACTTTACAACAATGTGATGATATGACAATTGTATTGGATGATAAACAAAGAGCAATTATAAATATTTTAGGTTTAGAAAATATGAAAAGACTTGAAACAGAAATAGGCTTTTTCTTTCGTACGGAGAATTATTCAAGTCTTTATAGGTCAGTGGCAGAAGCTCTAAAAGAATTTTTTTGCAGTGATAGGTATACATATAATTATCAACACAAACCAGAATATGTTACGGATATAATTGCTGGGTTTAAAAATGGGAAGCTACCATATGAAGAATTTTTAGATATGTTTGCTAATTGTCTTGATACAATGAGGGAATATGGCTACTTTAATAATTTTACAAATTACGGTTGGATACAAGGCAAATTTAGAAATGATCACCCTGAAATTTTTATGCATATAAATGCCCCAAATGAGTTTACATCAGCTTTTTATACTAATAGTATAGATTTAAATTATATATATATTCATAAAGAAATTATACCTTATCTTCTTGATAAAAATTTATCAAAAATATTTCACCCAAATATTAAATTAATAGATTTACAAAAATCAACTAATTATGCAGGTTATGAAGAAACACAGTATATTAAAAAAGATTTTATTAGTGAGTATGTTAAAAGACATGGAAATGAAAAATTACTAAATTTATTTGCAACATATGGATCTATTCTACAGGATATTACTATAGAAAATTATAATAATGAGATTGAAAATGAGAATGATATAGAAAAAGCTGTAATAAAAGCCATCTATAACAAGGTTATTTCTGGCATAGATGGAGGATATCGTTTTCTGTCAGAAATTCCTGAATTTGCATCAAGTTATCCAGAATTATTTGTTGATTTTACAACAATACCGAATTTAAGGATGAATGAATTGATGCATCTTAATGAAGCCTATTATACAGGAAATTTAACTTGTGCAGATATTAAATCATATCCAAAATTAGTTAACTTATTGAAAGGCAAAAATCTAAAAGTAGCATTTCATAATAAAAAAACGAAAAGAGCAAGACCATATAAAATATATAGGGATTTTGATGATACATCAAATTTTAACGAATATGATATTTTAAATATTTTTGGTGATGAAAAATTTCTTGAACTTTGTAATAAATATGGTGGATACTTAGATGAAATATTCTGTTATTTTGATGAAAAAGCAAGTCGTGTGTTCAAAAAAATATACAATAAATTATCTGAAGATGATGGTTCATCAAAAGATAATGCTTTAATAGAAAGATTATTTAAAGAGACTTGTGAAATAATTGAAGCTACAATTATAGATGGATGCAGAAATGGAATAATGCCATATTATGATGATGCTACACATGATTTTTTAAAAGAAAAATGTCCTGAATTATTTTTAAGCAATGATGCGCCTGCCCCCTTAAAAGAACGTTTTTATTGCAAAATGAGTATAGGAATGAGTTTTACTGATTTAAAAGAGAATAAGAATTGGTTACCTTACTTAAAAGGGAAAGCATTAAAAACATCATTGTTGAGACCAAAAGCAACAAGAAAAAATATGAAAGAATATTTTGGATTTTTTGGTGATGAAAAAGCAATTAAACTAGGAATTAGCAGAGCTGAAACTGTTGATTACATGATAACGGCTGGGAAAATAGAAGAAATGTGGGCATGGTATGAAAAAACAGGAGAGAAATTTATTCCGGATTATGTTGTAATGCAAAATTTTAGGCCAGATGAAATGGATAAATTTTTAAACTCTGCTTCTAATTGGAGCAGTCTTATGAGAATAAAAAGTTTTGCATTGAATCCCGAAGCTAGAGAAGCTATGTTAAAACTTGCATATTGCTTTGGAGCTTTTGATCACGATCAAAAAGGGATGAAGAAACTTATAGAATTATTAACTGATATACCAAAAAGAATTAGTTCGGAAAATGCTTATGTAATATATAATATAAAATCTATGATAGATAGAAGAAAAAATAATTATAGACCAAAATCATATGTTGCTCAAGTAGAAAACGAAAGAGTAGAAGCTCTAAAAGATGCAATTAAATCTGATAATCTAGCAATTGATTTTAACAAAGATATTATTTCTCAAATATACAGAAAAAATGATGATGGATCTTATACGCTTATAATTAATCCTCAAAATTGTCCTAAAACTGTTGCTTTTTTTAGAGAAGAATTTGATGGATATAGACAACTTCCAATTATATCCACTGAGAAGGCACATCGTCTATTTGGTGGATTTGATTTAAAATATGATCCAGAGTTTAGAGAATTTTTACTTGCAAATATTGATAAAGTTTTATATGATTCTGAAGACGCCAGTTTATTGTCTGCAATTCAGAAAAATTTTTTAAATATTAAGATTTTAAATAGTAATAGATCATTAACATGGGATTTAGCTGTCAGTTATGTCAAAACAAATAAATATAACGACGTTCATCAAGGCAGCGAAGGAGTAGCGGAGGTATCTTCAATAGCTGGATATACTCAATCAGATTTTGATAAGTTACAGCAAATATATAATTATGGTAGGCAAAGAACATTTAGTAGTATACCAAGAATTAAAAATACGAAAAATGGATACACTTATGAAATGTTAAGGTTAGATGATCCTCTTGCTATGGCAATAGGTACCCTTACTGATTGTTGTCAAGAACTTAATAATTGTGCAGAAGTATGTATGGAACACAGCATGGTAGATAAAAATGGTCGTATATTTGTTATCAAAGATGAAAAAGGAAATATCATTGCACAAAGTTGGGTATGGAGAAATAAAGATGTTATATGTTTTGATAATATAGAAATTCCAGATAAAGTGTTCTCAAGATATGCAAAAGAGAAGCAAAAAGATAAAAAAGAAATAACTCAAGAAATCTATGATATATATAAACAAGCTGCACGTGAGCTAATAATAGAGGATGAAAAAGAATTTAAAAAATTATTAGAAAGTGGAAAGATAACTCAACAACAATATGATGGCTTAAGAGTAGGAAAAGTAACTGTAGGATTAGGATATAATGATATTGCTGATTCAATTAAAAAAAACACATCACCTGATAGAGGTTATATTGTAAGACCTTTACCATTTGACCCCCCTGTAGGATTAAATAGAGGATTATATACAAGTGATTCAAGTACTCAATATATTTTAGAGAAAATAGAACATAGGAAAAAAATCGATGGTGGAACTTTAGCTATCCATAGGGATAAATATATTGAATATGATGATACTAATTTTACTGAAAAATTGTTATTATCTTTAGAAAAATTAGAAGTAATAACTAAAAATAATCCAAGTTATCTTGATACTTCGATTGATGACTATTCTGATAGCACTAAAATTGTTAGTGCAATTGCAGAAAATTATGATTTAAATGCTGATACAACTAAAATTATTCTGACACCTAATTTTGCAATAATATATGATACAGATGGAGATAAAGTAACAATTGGTGAATTGCTATTTAATACAGATGTTTATAGTGGAAGAGAACATTTAAATATTGAAGAAAGTGTTGCCATTCAAATAAGAATGGCATTAGAGCAAATTGCTAGCGGTAAGGAAGTAGATATATCAGCTTTGAATAAAAAACAGAAATCAATGTATAATAAAGCAATTGGATTAAAGGAAGAATTAGATATAGACTCAGGTATTAGTTATTCACGATAATATGTTAAAATTATTAAAGAAAATTAAATATATAGAAAGGTAATGTTTATGGAAAAAATATCTCCAGAAAAATTTTCATTTATAAGAGATGCACTACGTAAATCATGGCTTGATTTTACTTCTGCACCCAAAAATGCTAATCATGTAGTAAACTTATTAAATGAAAAATACATACGATATGAAAAAGAACTATTAAACTATGATTTAAGTGATATTCCATTTGATAGTTGGTTTAGCATCGTATTAATTGGAACAGAGAATAACATATTAGATTTTTCAAAAACAAAAGCAAATATAGATTTTAATAAAGTAATATGTAAAGGCTATGTTAATTTTAAAGGTTGTAACTTAAGAAATGTTGATTCTTTAAATGGATACCATTTTCCGGAGATGTTTGATGAAGATGTAGTTAAATCTGATAACTCATACTTTTTAAGTGATAAATTTGATAAAAAATTCAAAAAAAAGTATTATTCTGGTATTTTAGATATTTCAGATTTATCAAAATTATCAAAAGAGCAAATAATAGAAATAAGTAAAAAGAAATATAATGATAAGTTAAAAAAAGATTTTAATTATTCTTTTATGTTGCAGATTATTCCATTAAAAAATGTAATAGAATTATATAATAATTATAATAAGGAATATGAAACTGTTGGGAAAATACTAGAATTATTTAAAGAAGAAAAATATAATGTTGCTTTAAATGATTTTGTAGAAAAAGTAAAGAATATGAACACTAATCAAATAAAAAATGAGTGTTTTGAACTTGTAAAGAAATGTTTAAATAGTTATGACAATAAATTTTTATCTTTACCTAGTTTGCCAGAACTATTTCAAAAAGAAAATTCATATTTGTATTTAAAAAATATTAATATTCCAAAAGAAGTTAAAAGAAGATATTTTGAGAGAAAATTAACTTTAAAAGATTTAGTTCGTTATCCAAATGCTTTTAATAACTTAGTATTCGATTATTCTACAGATTATCCATTAGCAAAAATAATAAATGAGAAGTTTGGACCTGGAGAATTTCAAAAATTAGTTAGAAATCACTTAGATGTTTTTAATCATATGGTTGAAGATAATACTCCTTTAACTTTTACTTCTTTTTTTCAAAAGGATATGACAGATAATATTGAGGAAAGTTTAGCAAAAACTGTAAAACATTATTATAATTTTTTTGAACCTTATTCCAATGATAGAAATATTCCAAATTGGATGTCTTCTATTAATTTTAAAATAATAGATAGAATATCAACAAAAGAAGAATTGTATGGTTATAATGAATTTGTTATTATAGAAAATGATGGACATCAATTATTAATAGATAATATGGGAATTAAAAATATTAAGAAGTTTGATGAAGAATATGGTTTTTTTACTCATGATGAAAGACTACAGTTATTTGATCTTTTAGCACGTAGTTTGAATAATCGTAATAGAAATAATTTTGAAAATGGCACGCTTTCATATGAAGAATTTTGTAATATATTTGCTGCATTTTTAGATAATATACGTAAAACAGGTGTTTTTAGTAATTATAATTACAATTGGATTCAAGGAAAGTTTAGAGATGAACATCCTGAAATATTTATAGACGAAAATGCACCTGAAAGTTTAAAAGAAGCTTTTTTTTCTCAAGGCATAACAGCTGATAAATTATTTTTTAATAAAAATTGGATTCCTTTTTTAGTTGATAAGAATTTGTCTAATACAATAAATACTCCAATTAATTTAATAACTAGTAATCAATCTATAGATAACAAAATAGATTTCATAAAAGAATATTCTTCACGTCATGGAAATAAAAAAACATTAGAACTAATTGCAAAATATGGAGCAATTCTTAGTAATATTAATATTATGACTGATGACATAGAAAGTGAATCTGCTGTGGAATTGGCAATACAATCAGCTATTTATAATAGAATGATTTCAAGAACTATGGATTATAGATATCTAGAAAGTGTAACTGATTTTTCTTCAAAATATCCAGAATACTTTCTAAACCTTTCAAATTCTAATGATTCTGAACTGTTTAAAAATCTATCTTTAGATACTGCTTTTTATGGTGGATATTTTGAATATGATACCATTAGAAAATATCCACAACTTATTCAAATATTAAAAGATAAAAATTTATTCATTCCTTTTAGACAAAGAAATGGAGAATACATTGATGGAAGAATTATAAACTCACGTGGATATAGTGAATTAGAGTTAATATTAGCATATGGAAATGAAAAATTCTTAGAATTATGTGCTAGATATGGTAGCTATCTAAAAAACATTCCAAAGTATCTTTATGGGGAAGTATTATTTATAGATGGCAAATATTATAGACTTAATAATTTGTCAAAAAAGTTAGAATTTAATGATATTATTAATATAATTGATGATATTATTGCTAAAGAGTGTAAAAATGGTATTTTGTTATATGATGATGATGTTGCACCAGACTTCTTAAAAGAAAAAAGTCCTGAATTATTTTTAAGTGAAGATGCTCCTAGTGAATTAAAGATGCGTTTTTATTCTTATGGTCATATAAAATTAGACTTTTATAATTTACAGAGCCACAAAGAATGGTTACCTTATCTTAAAGGCAAATCAGTTAAAACCGCATTAATTAAAGGTTCTGATAGACCTGTTTATTTCCAAGGTTATTTTGCATGTTTTGGAGAAGAATTAGGAATAGAACTTGGAATAAAAAAACCTGAAACAGTAACTTATATGATTAATTCTGAAAAAATAAATGTAATGTGGGAATGGTATATTAAAACTGGAAAAAAATTTATTCCAGATTATGTTGTGATGAATAATTTTAGTTTAGAAGAAGCGGATAAATTTTTGTCATCAGCAAGTAACTGGAGTACTTTAATGAAGATAGAAAGATTTGCTAAAAATTCTGATGCAAGAGATGCATTATTAAAACTAGCATATTCTTTTGGAGTTTTTGATCATGACCAAAAGGGACTTAAGAAAATAATAGATTTACTTAGCTATATTCCAAGAAAAATTGACGTGCAAGATGAAGATGTTATAAAAAAAGTAGACAGTATTATAGATTTGAATAGTGCACGAAATAGCTGGATTAATCCTAAAATGCCACCTGATTACAAAGAAAAAGCAGTAAATGATATGATTGATTATATGAGAAAAATGTGTGTAAGTTCAACAATTACAATTACTATTAGCTATAAAGAACTGTATGACTTATTTATTGCAATTAAAAATGAAAAAGTTAATGTGGATTTTGCTAAACCTATATTTTCACAAATATATAGAAAGAATGATGATGGTTCATACTCTTTAACAATTAATCCACAAAATTATCCCAAAACAGCTGAGGCCATTAGATCAACACTAGAAAAATTTTCAGAATTGTCACTTATGTCTCCTAGTAGAATTCATCATTATATTGGTGGGTTTAAACTAGAATATGACCCTGAATTTAGAGAATTTTTCTTGAAAAACTATGATACTATTATGAGTGATAATAAATATTTATCTCAGATTGCTATAATACAAAGAAGATTTAAAGAAATTAAAGCTGTATATTCAAATGTTACATTAACCTTAGATTTAGCATTAAGCTATATTACTAATAATCGTTATGAACAAGTAAATCCAGGAAATGAAAGAGTTACTACTACTGCTGCTATACAAGGGTATTCTCAAGAAGATTTTGAAAAACTTCAAAGAATATACAATTATGGAAAGCAAAGAGTATTTAGTAGTATTCCAAGAATTGAATCGAATGGATTTGTAGAACTTAAAACTGGAAAATATCATTATGAAATGTTAAGATTAGATGATCCAAGGGCGATGTCAATTGGTTATGAAAGTGATTGTTGCCAAAGATTAGGTGAACCTGCTGAAATGTGTATGCAACATAGTATGGTAGATAAAAATGGTAGAGTATTTGTAATAACAAACGAACTTGGAGAAGTAGTTGCACAAAGTTGGGTATGGAGAAATAAAGATGTATTATGTTTTGATAATATAGAAATACCAGATCAAAAAATGTGGGACCATGGTGTTCCAAGAGGTAGTGAAGATTTTGGAATTAGAAATGAATTTACAGATGATATATTAGATATATATAAAATGGCTGCTCATGAATTAATTGAGGAAGATGAAAAAGAATATAAAGAATTATTAGAAAGTGGAAAGATAACTCAAGAACAATATGATGGATTAAGACTTAAAAAGATATCAACTGGAGAAGGATATAGTAATATTATAGGATCTTTAAAAACATTACCAGTAGATAAAGGAACACTTTCAAGACCTTTACTATTTGAAGCACCTGTAGATTTATATCATGGACTATATACGAGTGATTCAACAAAACAATATATAATTGAAGAAAGAGAAGGTAGAAAGAAATATAGTAGTGAAACACTAACATTATATTCAGACACATACATTGAATATGATGATACTAACTTTACTGAAAAGGAATTAGAAAGTTTAAAAAAATTAAAAATGGTAACATGTGATAATATGCAATATCCATTTGATGATATCGATGAAAGCACAGAGAATATAGTTTCACAAATCTCATATGATTATAATTTAAACCAAGTAACGACGAGAATAATATTACATCCAAATTTTGCAATAATATATGATACATATGGAGATAAAGTAACAATAGGAGATTTATTGTTTAATACAAAAATAGATAATTAT
>CAMUZE010000025.1 GCA_947165135.1 uncultured Clostridia bacterium | reverse complement strand
AATCCTAAAAAGTGGCTGTTTTTTGACCTATATTTATATCAGGATAAGATGCTGATACCACCATAATTAAAAAGACTAGATAAAATCTAGCTTTTTAGTGGTATCAAACTTATTTTGCACTTGCAAAATTAATCCTAATATATAGTTTGATCTTAAAAATCATTAGTAACTATGGGAAATAGTTGCTCCTATTTTGAATGAAAAATACTTGTTTTAAAAAACTTTTTAGGAGTTTTTTTACTAATTTAATACTTTTTCTAGTCCATTTTGAGTAATATTTAGTATATCTTGAGCTTTGCATTTAGTAATATTTATTAGATTTTTTAATACTCTTTTATCTAAAATATCTTGTGTTATAAAGTCATCTATTTTATTATTTTTAACATATCCTAAAATACATAAATCTATATCATCATTTAGATTTAGTTTGTTTTTTGGAAAGACTCTTACTACTTTTAAATCTTTTGGAAGTTTAATATCTAACATTCCTTTTAGTTTGTTATATTTTCCATAATATAAATCTACTTTATAATATTTATTTAGTTTTTCTAGATGTTCTTGGACCTTATCTTTATCTAAATATTTACTAAATCTCATTGGCTCTAATTTACCATCATTTATCTCAAATGATTTATCTATATATCCTTCTTGATATAATTCATTAAATTCTCTAATAAATTTATTTCTAAATACTATCTTATTAACTTTAGTAATATTTCCATAATATTCAAGTTCTATATAATCAACATAGTTCATAATAATATCCTGTTTTTCTTTATATGATATATTAGACCATCTTCTATAAATATAATCATATATGCCTGGATATTTGAATCTATTTAAATAACTTAAATCTCTTTTGAATAATATATCATCTGCTGTAAATCTATAAGTTTCCATTTGTTGATTTTCTTCAAGTAGTCTTTTATATTCACTTATATTATTTTGAATTGTATTTGCTTCTTTTTGATAAGTATATAAATCAAATGATCCAAGTAAATAAGCTTCTCTTGCTCTATCTAATTTATTGTTTTCTTCTATAAGTGATCTTTCATATACTTCTTTTGGATTACTAATTCTATTTTTAATAACTGGTAAATAGAAGTTATTGACTATTGAATCATATTCTAATATTTCATTTAATGTTGCTACTAGATATTTTTCTACTTCATCTTGCTTAACATATCTCTTACATTTACAGCATTGATAGTAGTAATATCTCTTTCCTCTAGTGCTCAGCTTATTACAGGCCCTTCCCCCCAAAAGCACACCACATTTTGGACACTTAAGTTTTTGTAAAAAGAGGTATTCCTCTTTTCTTTTATAGTTCTTTGAATTCTTTACTAATTGATCATTTGCCCATTCCCATGTTTCTTCATCTACTATTGCTGGACAAACATTTTTATAATACTTTTCTTCTGGTTTTCCCTTGTTAGAAATATAATCACCTTTATATACTGGATTATGTATTATCTTAGATATTGTATTATCTTTCCAGTTGTTTTTTCTTAATACTTTTTCTTGATTAAATTTGGTAGCTATTGTTGCAAAGGTTTCTCCTACTGAATATAAATCATAGATTCTTCTTACCACATTTGCTTCTAATTCATTTATTTCTAAGCACTTATTAACTCGATTATATCCATATGGAGTTTGTCCTGGTATATGTCCTGCTTTTATAGCACCAGCCATTCCAAATTTAGTTCTTTCACTTGTTCTTTCAATTTCATTTTGAGATACACTCATCATTATTCTAGTAACCATTTTTCCATTAGCTGTAGTTGTATTAACATCATCATTAGCACATACAATATCAAATGAATACTTTTCAGACAATTTCATGATGTTTTCCCAGTCATATATACTTCTTGTTAGTCTATCTAGTTTTATTGCTAGAACAGTGTTTATTTTCTTTTTCTTAGCGTCTTCTATCATCCTATCAAACTGAGGTCTAGTATTACCAGTTTTAGCACTTATTCCTGCATCTTCATAATAATCATATATTTGCCATCCTTTATAATCACATAGGCCTTTTAAACATTTTCTTTGCTCTGGAAGACTAAAACCGACTTTTGCTTGATCCTCTGTTGATACTCTTAAATAAAGACCACAAACTCTTTTCTCATCCATATTCCCTCCTTAAATTGGCTACAATATAGCACATTTTTCTTAAAAGTCAAAATCATTTTTATATTTTTTTAATTTTACATAATCATAAATATCTTCATAACTTATTTGATACATTAAATTATTAACATATATTTGATCTGAATAGTTAAAGAACAATATCATAAAATCATCAAATATAGCTTTATGTGGCTCTACATAAGTTAAGTTAGTTGTATTTAGTTTAATTAAATTACCACAAATAAATTTATATTTTCTAGATGTTCTATCAAGATAAAATTCCATCTTTTTTTTAGTCTTGGAATCTATCTCAATTTTGGTTTTTTTCACTTTTAACATAAAAAATCGACTCCTTTCTGGAATCGAATTTTTCCTTATAAAAACGGACAAACTAGTCATTTGTCCGCATTAACTACATATTTGGTAGCGAGAGGGGGATTCGAACCCTCGACACCACGGGTATGAACCGTGTGCTCTAGCCAACTGAGCTATCTCGCCATAACAAAATCAAGTAAACTAATATTAACATATTTACTTGATTTTTACAAGTATTTTTATTCTAAATTGAAATTAATGTTATCTTTTTTTAAATTAATAGTATATATTTCATTTATTTTATAATTACCTATTAACTTAACTGGAATATAATTATCAGTAAATCCATAATAACAACCATCTTTAAATTCTTCAATTAAAACTTCTACATCTTTATTAATAAAATCATTAAAATATTCTTTTTCTAGTTCATTAGAAAGTTCTAATAATTTGCGTACTCTATCTTTTTTGATATTGCCTGGCACTTTATTAGTCATACGAGATGCTACTGTACCATTTCTATCTGAATATGGGAATACATGTATTTTAGCAAATTTAATTTCTTTACAATATTTTAATGTATTATTAAAGTCTTCTTCAGTCTCTCCAGGAAAACCCACTATAACATCTGTTGTAAGAGAAATACCTGGTCTATTCTTTCTTATTTCATTTACTTTATCAGTAAAATATTTTAAATCATATCTTCTATTCATAGATTTTAATATATTATCTGATCCTGCTTGAAGAGGAATATGTAGATGAGATACAAACTTTTTATTATTTTTAATTATTTTCATCATTTCTGGATCTAGTTCAACAATCTCTACAGATGAAAGCCTAATCCTTTTTAATAATTCTATTTTAGAAAGTTCATTTATTAAATCAGAAAGTCTCTTACCATCTGAATTATATTGACCAGTATGTATACCTGAAAGTACTATTTCTTTGTGTCCAGATAATACTAAATCATTTACTTCCATAATACATTTATTAAAGTCTTTGCTTCTAACTCTTCCTCTTACATATGGAATAATACAATAACTACAGAAGTTATTACATCCATCTTCTACTTTAACAAATGCTCTATGATGCGTTTCAAATTTCTTGATTTCCATATCTTCAAATATTTGATTATCCATATCATAAAAATCTATTATTTTCTTATGATTAGTTTCATATTCATTTATATAATCTAACATTTTACTTTTATTCTTATTTCCAATAATAATATCTGCATCTATTAAAGATTCTATTTCATCTTTTCTAAACTGGCAAAAACATCCACATGCAATAACTAATGCATTTGGATTGTTCTTTTTTATATTGTTAATAACTTGTTTACTTTTATTATCAGCTGTATTAGTAACAGTACAAGTATTTACTATACAAATGTCTGCATTTTCACTTACTTCTTTATAGTTTTTACTAAGTAAAAGGCCTCTTATGAATTCACTTTCATAAGAGTTTACTTTACAACCTAGTGTTTTTATTAAAAATGATTTCATTATAAATTTAACCTAAACTCCTTAAGTATTTTTAAAAATTCTTCTTCATTAACATAATTTTCTGAAGGAGTTACTTCTTTCTGTTCAATTTCTATTTTATTTACCTTTGGTGCATCTTTCTTTTTAGGTTCTTCTTCTTTGTAAGTTAAAGTAATATTAGATGCATTTTTAACTAGTTGTTCATAACTAATTATAGCTTTCTTTTCTTGTTCTTCTTCATATTTTTCTATTATAGCTTGATTATCAGTTACACCAAATTCATTTAATCTTTCTTGCTTTTTCTTTTCTAATTCTTCTGATGATATTACAGCATTTTCTTCTTCACTATTTTCATATATTTCAATAATATCATTATATGTTTGTATATTTGGAATATCTACTTGTTTAATTAATGGTTTATTTTCATCAAATTTATCTTCTTCACTAGTTGCTTTTAAAGAATCTAGAGTTATATCAGTTGTTTCTTTTTTATCTTCTTTAATATCCGCATTATCTGTTTCAAATCTCTTTTCTTTTATAGTAAGTTCATTATATTCTGTCTTTGTTTTAAAAAGTGCAATAATTAAAACAAGTAATATCATTAACATTACTACCATGAATATTATAAATGTATCACCATTTATAAATGCATCCAAAAATCTGTTAAAATTTTCCATACTACTCACTGTCCCTTAAGTATTTAACTATTGATGCTACCATTAATGGTACTGTCTCAGTTCTAAGAACATCTTTTCCCAAAGATGTTTTAATGAATCCTTTATCGGATAGTATTTTTTCCTCATTTGAAGAGAGTCCTCCCTCTGGTCCAAATACTAATGATATTGTATCATTACAATTCTTATGTGTTAACACACTTGATATATTATTTACATTATCATTGTCAAGTGAACACATTATATTTACACTTTTATCTGCTTCTATATCTTTAACTTCAATAATACCTTTAACTTCAGGAATTATTAATCTATATGATTGTTCTGAGGCTTCTTTAATTATCTTTGACCATCTATTTAATTTCTTTTCTATGTCTTTCTTATTTAACTTGTATTTACAATGAGTATAAAACACAACAACATATTCAGTTATTCCTAGTTCAGTACCATGTTTAAATATATAACTCATCTTTTCATCATTTAAAAATGGAACATATACTTTAAAGTCATTCTTTTCTGTATTCTCTTTAAATATTTCAATAATATTGGCTGATAATAAGTCTTTGTTTAAAGTACAAATATAACTTACATTATTAAAAGCAACAATTATCTTGTCATTTTCTTTCATTCTCATTACATTTTTAATGTGATTTAAATCATATGAATTTAATTTAATTAAATTCTTTTCTTTTGATATACCAAAATATTGTTGCATATTACCTCCTACTTAAGAATAACTATAGTTTGTCCATCATTAAATATATCTAATTTATATTCTTCTACCCTTTTATCAGTTTTTAAATATTCATGAGTTGCTTTTTTTAATATACCTTCACCTTTTCCATGAACAATAACAATCTTCTTATTTTCTATTCTTTCTTCATTATCAATGAAGTTCTTAATCATTGCTACTGCACCATTTCTATCATATCCATGAATATCTAAAAAGTGAGCATTATATAAAAATGGATCAATGTTTTTTCTCATATAAAAAACCTCATTACATATTATACATATAATGAGGTTAAATTTCAATTACTTACTTAATGCTGCGACTAAATCTGCTTTTTTCATAGAAGATGTTACTTCTATATTATTCTTTGCACATAAATCTTTTAATTCAGCAACAGTTAATTTAGAATAATCTGTTTTTTCAGCAATTGTTTTTTCTACTTTTTCTTCAACTTTTTTGCTTTCTTTAGCAGGAACTTTTCCTTCTAAAGCATCTTTTGAAAGATTAACTAATTTAGTAAATTCTTCTGGTGCAAAAATAGCAAGTTCACTAAGCATTTTTCTATTGATTTCAATGTTAGCTTTCTTAAGACCATTAATGAACTTAGAATATACTATATCATTACTTCTACAAGCAGCATTAATTCTTGTAATCCATAATTTTCTAAAGTCATTAGCTCTTTTCTTTCTATCATTAAAACTATAAGACCCACTATGGAATAATTGTTCTTGAGCTGTCTTATATAATCTATGTTTACTTCCAAAGTATCCTTTAGCTCTCTTTAATACTTTTCTTCTTCTGTTTTTAGATACTACTCCGCCTTTAACTCTTGTCATTTTATTTCACCCCTTACTTTACTAATCCTCTGTATCTTTTTGCATCTCCGCTACTTAGAACAGATCCCTTTCTTGCTTTTCTGTTGAAGTCAGTTGGTTTCTTACCACTGTTATGGTTTGCTCCTACATGTCCAATTTTTGTAGAACCAGAATTTCTTACTATAATTTTCTTACTGATTCCACCATGTGATTTCATTTTTGGCATAATTAATTCTTCCTTTCTAACTTTTTAGGTGCTAAAAATAGTTGCATACTACGGCCTTCCATTTTAGGCATAACTTCTATATCTGCAACATCTTCAAGTCTGTTTGCAAATTTCATTATAACATCACGTCCAAGTTCTGGATGTGCAAGTTGTCTTCCTTTAAATCTTACGGCAACTTTAATTTTGTGTCCCTTTTCAAGATATGCTTTTGCATTTCTAAGTTTAGTTTCAAAATCTCCAACATCTATAGTGACACTTAGTCTATACTCTTTTGTTTCAAGATTTTGTTCTCTTTGCTTCTTTTTTGCTTCTTTAATTTGTTTTTGTTTTTCATAACGATACTTATTGTAATCAATTATTTTACAAACTGGATTATTAGGATCGTTATTTAATAAAACTAAATCAAGTCCTGCATACATTGCTAGTGTTCTGGCATCATTTATATTTTTGATACCCATTTTTTCACCATTAGGTCCAATTACCATCACGTTTTCCAAAGTTATTTGTTCATTTACTAGAACATCGTTTTGCTTAGCTATTGCTAACACCTCCATATAATTTAAAAAAGTGGACAAGAGCGTCCACTTAAAAAACTTTCATAATTATTGAAGCTTTTTTACCAATGTACTTTTACATCTGGTGAAGAGTGGATCTCTTTCTTTCTTTTTCAACATTTAAGATTATATATAAATAATATTCATTTGTCAAGTGATTTAATTACTTTTTATATTCTTGCTACCATAAGGTTACTTGATGAATATCTTTTTAGACCTCTTTCAAATATATAGAAAGCAAGTGATATAAAGAGTATTGTTACAAATACTATTAATAAAAACTTAGATAAACTAAATGATATTATTGTTTTTAAAGGTATATATATAGTCATACCAACTGGAATTATTGTATATAGCATCATCTTAGCAACTCCTTTAAATATTCCATCAGGATAAGTTGCAAAGTTTGTCACCAAACTATTTCCAGCTTCAGCAACAACATCTGCTTTAGTAAACCAGAAACTTAAACTACATAGTATTACAGAAATACATGTTAGTATTAAGCCACCACTTATTGTATAAAAAGTAAACAGTAAAAAGTTTTTAAAAGTAATTCCATATAATGCAAGCATTATATAACCATAGATCATATCACCTATAGCTGATGCTTGAACATCAGACGTAATACATGATAATAATACATTCTTAGGTTGTACTAGATATGAGTCTAGTTTTCCATCTGTAATTAAAGAATCTAAATTAAATGCTCTATTAAAGAAGAATCTACTAAAACCAAATGTTCCGGCTGCAAGTCCCCAAAGAAGCATTATTTCTTTTAATGTATATCCACTTATACTATCTTTAAGTGAATAAATAATTATCCATTGAATGATAAATGTTGCATTATTAAGTATCATAAATACAATATTACTAATAAATGTTGTTTTATTTAGCATTTCTCTAATTAATGCATATTTAATAGATAATAAAGTTACTTTTAATTGATTTTTAACCTCCGTTAACATTTAATCTCTTCACTCCTTTCTTATATACTAGTAAACAAAGTAAATAAGCAAGTATTACATATATTATTTGAGCAATTACAACTTTTGTAAACATTAACCACGAAAAATTAACAAATAATCTAGAAGGTCCATAAGATACAACAAATATTGGTGAATACTTTAATATACTTTGTGCCCATAAAGGAAAGTATTCAATTGGGAATATAGTTCCTAAAACTAATATTAATTTACTATATACCCAATAAAATGGGCCAGAATCTTCTATAATAAATGAGAATAATCCTATAAAAGTAATTAATAAAGTACTTATCACTAATGCTAAGAATGCAGATAATAGTATTGCAAGTATTGATAAAATATTCAAATCAGGAAATGAATGTAAAAATATATATCCAGTTAGCATACTAAGAGTTGACCATATTAAGAATTTTACAAAACATTTTCCCATATGTAATGAAAGTCTATATAGAATATAGTTATATGGTTTATTTATATTGTAAGCAATATTACCATTTTTAACATCATCTGATATTTCTTTACATAGTTTTCTTCCAGATAACGTACCCCATAATACTTCTGCTGCGATTACATACCAAATCATTTGATTTAGAGTATATCCATTTATTATTTCACTTGGATCACTATAAATATATTTCCATAAGTTTATAAATATAAATAACATCATGAAATATACTATAAAACTAAATAATAAGTTTTTTATGTATTGAAGATTAGTCATAAGTTCAAATTTAAATGTGAATAAATATTTTTTCATTATTTTTCACCATTTTTATAAATACTACTTATGATATCTTCTAAAGGTACATTAGATATATTAATATCGACTATATTATCTGGATTTAATAATTTTATAGCATCAGCTACACTTCTTTTTTGTATATCTACTTCTATTTTAATGTTGTATCCTTTATCTTTTAAAATTGTAATTCCTTTTTCATCTTCCAAATTTACTTTTTCTTTCATTTTAGCGTCAACTATCTTTTTATTTAGATAATGATACTTTAAATTCTCCATTGAATCATCAAGTACAATTGTACCATTGTTAATAATAATTACCCTTTTACATAATTTTTCTATATCACCAACATCATGACTAGTTAAGAAAATAGTTGTTTTATATTCTTTATTCATTCTTTTTATTAGAGAACGAATATTTTCTTTAACAACTGGGTCTAATCCTATAGTTGGTTCATCTAGAAATAGTATTTTTGGTTCATGTATTAATGATGCAACTATTTCACAACGAATTCTTTGACCTAAACTTAAGTTACGAACTGGTGTATTAATAAATTCATCTAGTTCGAACATTTCATTTAATTCTTTAATCTTTTTTTCTACTCTACTTTCTGGAATATCATATATAGCACCAAAGAATTTAAAGTTATCATATGGTGTTAAATGAGTCCATAATTGTTCTTTTTGTCCAAACACAGTTCCTATTTCATATGAAAGTTTTTTTCTATCCTTTTGTGGATCTAATTCCATTACTTTTATTTTTCCACTATTTGGATAAAGAATTCCTGTTAACATTTTAATTGTTGTTGATTTACCAGCACCATTTGGTCCAATAAATGCAAGTATTTCTCCTTTTTCTACTTCAAAACTAATATTTTTAACTGCTTTAATTGTTTTATAATTAGGCTTAAAAATTGATTTTATACTTCCCTTAAATCCTTTTTCTTTTAATTTAACTTTAAATGTTTTTGATAAATTTTTAACTTCAATTGCTTTCATTTTTTCACATCCCTTCTCATCTTGTTTTAAAGTAAAAAATAAAGAGTAATGACGTATCATTACTCAGAAATTTTTTTTAAATATACAATATCTTAACAGGTAATCGATATTGCCTTTTCTTGAAAGGAATTAATATCTATTTTACCTCTAATATTACTATAATTCTTTGTAATGATATTTAATAATTTTAAATAAATAGAATACGCTTCTACTACTCTATCATAATTATAATCCATAGATGTCGCGCTTGCAACAGGACATACAAAATCTGTACCACAAGTAGTGAATACATCATTTTTAATGCTTAAATCTTTAGCATTTTTAATCATAGTTTTTCCTCCTTTCATGATGGCTCTATCTTTAAAAGTAATAAAAAAGTACAGAGTCATCTTATTAGTGACTCCGTACTTAATAGTTCGTGTAGGTATTATCCCGAGATAGCTTGCTTACGCTTATATCTCCTCACTTGGCTACCAATATACTCTTATTATTCTATTTTGTCAAGTATTTTAATATTGAATTCCCCAAATAACATGTTTATCTGCTTTCTTACCACAACATACACATTTATCATCTATTGGATCTTCTTCTATTATACAACGAGATTTACATCCTTTTATTTCTTTGATTTTTGTTTCACATTCAGGACTACCGCACCACATTGCATGAATAAATCCAGGTTGAGTATTTAATATATTTCTCATATCATCCATATTATGTGCTTCAAAAGTTAATTTATCTCTTCTTTCAATAGCTCTTTTATACATATCATTATGAATTGTATCAAGTAAATTTTTAATATATGAAACAATATCAATATTAGAATCTACAATTATTTTATCTCTTGTATCTCTTCTTACTAAAGTAATTTTATTGTTTTCTAAATCTCTTGCACCAATTTCAATTCTAACTGGTATACCATTAACTTCTGCTTCAGCAAATTTATAACCTGGTGTTTTATCTGAATTATCTATATAACAAGTTACTTCTTTATTATTTAATTCTTCATTATATTTATTACATAATTCATTAACTCTTTCATCATTTCCAATTGGAATTATTACTACTTGCTTTGGTGCAATTCTTGGAGGAAGAACAAGTCCGTAGTCATCTGCATGTACCATTATTATTGCAGCAATCGCACGTGTTGTTTTACCCCAAGTTGTATAATACGCATATTCTTCTTTATTTTCTTTATTAATAAATTTAACATCATATGCTTTGCAGAACTTTTGACCAAAATAATGAGAAGTTCCATCTTGTAAACATACACCATTATACATAAGGTCTTCATTAGTTAAAGTAAATTCTGCTCCGGCAAATTTTTCTTTTTCTGTTTTTTTACCTGTAATAGATGGTATTGCTAATATCTCGTGATTAAACCATCTATAAACATCCATCATTTGATATGTTTCTTTTAATGCTTCTTCTTCACTTGCGTGTACTGTGTGTCCTTCTTGCCATAAAAATTCTCTACTTCTTAAAAATGGTCTTGTTTCTTTTTCATATCTAAATACATTACACCATTGATTATATAGTTTAGGTAAATCTTTATATGAATTGATATGTTTTCTATAATAATCACAAAATACTGTTTCAGATGTAGAACGTATTGCAAATCTTTCATCAAGTTTTTTATCTCCAACTTCTGTTACCCAAACAAGTTCTGGTGCAAATCCTTCGATTAATTCTTTTTCTTGATTAAATAAATTTTCAGGTATTAATAAAGGCATTTGTACATTTACATGGCCTAACTCTTTAAATTTTTTATCCATTATAGATTGTATTTTTTCCCAAATAGCATATCCATTAGGTTCTATAGCAATGCATCCTTTAACAGAAGTATAATCTGCTAAATGAGCTGCTCTTACTACATCTGTATACCATTTAGCAAAGTCAACATCTCTTGAAGTTATTTTTTCATTTTTCATAAGTCCTCCTTAAAATAAAAAAGAATAGTACAGGAAGTCTAATTAGACGGTACCATTCCTTTATTTAACTTGTTTAATTATAACGTAATTAACGATTCACTATTATTGAGATAGGAATTATTAAATATATTATCTAGTTTCCACCATCCTAGACTCTCTATTAAAATTGATTTAATAATATTTCTCAGCGATTACAAATAGATTTTAACATAATTATTTTTTATAATCAATATTTTAATGTATTGATAAAGTTGCAACTACAAAGTTATGATCTGAGTATACCCCATATACATCTACTGTTTCAGCAGATATAACATCTATATGTCCCTTAGGAAGTATAAATACGGAATCGCAATATCCATGTGCTTTTCCATCATAAGCAGCTATTTCAAATCCTAATGGTTTTAAATATGTATTATAATTTGTTATCTTAGAAGTATTAGTATCACCAGTTAATATTATAGGATTTGGATCATCTTTCATTATATTTGCAGCATATTCCATTTGTTTTGCAGGACATCCACTTTGATATGAATAATGTGTATTATATATTGAAACGTTTACTCCATTAATAGTTACAACAACTTTATCAAGTGATCTCTTTTCATAACATGATATTAATGTGGTAGCTTTTGTTTCTTTAAGTGCATATTTAGAAAGTATCATATTGATATTAGCAGGTTGTGTTTTGAAATAATAATTCATACCAACATTTTTTCCTAATTGTATAACATCACCTGCCGGTACTGCTTCTTGAATACCTGCAATATCTATTTTATATTTTTTAAACATTTCAGTAATTTGAGCAAGAGTTGCTTTACATTTTACTTTCGGAGAAGTTCCACAACCAAAATATCCAATATTATATGTTGCAGCTCTAACAATTTCTCCTAAAACCCAGTTAACATTAACTGTTACAATACATGACTTTTTAGATAAATCGCACCCTGCGGCATTGGCTAGTTCAGTAGCTGTATATACTTTAGATTGGCTAAACTCAGTTATTGAGCTTCCATTCTTAACTATATATTCTTTATTCGATGGTACTCCAGAACCATTCTTTGTCCATTTAAATTCAGAGCCATTATAATCAACTAAGCCGGTTGATGGTAAACTATTATTATATTTAATAGTTTGATAATATATTTTTCCAGTTGATTTAATAATTACATTTCCATTTGAATCTACAGAATATGTGTCATTATTATCCAAGGTTCCACCATTACCATTATATCTTATAGATAGTGTGTTAGCTTTCCATCCCGCATATAATGTTATTTCATTTGTTTTATCATAACTTCTTGCTGATACATTTTTATTTGTGTAATATTGTGTTCCTTTTGTATAATCAGCATTATCATACCATCCCATAAATGTATATCCACTTCTTGAAGGTACATTTGTTGTT
>CAMUZE010000024.1 GCA_947165135.1 uncultured Clostridia bacterium | reverse complement strand
CTTGTGATTTAGTTGTTGGAATTGTTGTATTTCTTGGAATTAATACAGTCATTACATTACCAAGAGTTTCAATACCAAGAGAAAGTGGTGTTACATCTAGAAGTACTAAGTCATTAACTTCTCCAGTTAAAACTCCACCTTGAATAGATGCTCCCATTGCAACAACTTCATCTGGGTTAACTTCTTTACTTGGTTCTTTTCCAAGTTCTTCTTTTACTAATTCTTGAACACATGGAATTCTTGTTGATCCACCAACTAATAATACTTTATCAATATCACTAGCTTTTAATTTAGCTTCTTTTAATGCATCTTTAACTGGTTTTCTAGTAGATTCTACTAAATCACTAATTAATTCTTCAAATTTAGCACGAGTAAGTGTCATATCAATATGAAGTGGTCCATTCTCGCCTTGAGTTATGAATGGCAAACTAATTTGTGTAGTTTTAACACCAGATAAATCTTTTTTAGCTTTTTCTGCTCCTTCTTTTAGTCTTTGCATAGCAAGTTTATCTTTTGATAAATCTACACCATTTTCTTTTTTGAATTCTTTAACTATATAATCAATAATTCTATTATCAAAATCATCTCCACCTAAGTGATTATTACCACTTGTAGATTTAACTTCAAATACTCCATCTCCAAGTTCTAATATAGATACATCAAATGTACCACCACCTAGGTCATATACTAAAACTGTATGGGCATTTTCTTGTTTATCAAGTCCATAAGCAAGTGCTGCAGCAGTTGGTTCATTAATGATTCTTTCAACTTCTAGTCCTGCAATCTTACCTGCATTCTTAGTTGCTTGTCTTTGTGCATCATTGAAGTATGCTGGAACAGTAATAACTGCTTTTGATACTTCTCCACCAAGATAGGCTTCTGCTGTTTCTTTTAAATTCATTAATATCTTTGCACTAATTTCTTCTGGTGTATATTTTTTACCTTCTGCTTCAACCTTTTCTTTAGTTCCCATTAATCTCTTAATAGAACTAATTACATTCGTAGAAGTTTGAGCTTCTCTTTTAGCAACATCTCCTACTCTAACTTCTCCATTTTTAAAACTTACTACTGAAGGTGTTGTTCTATTTCCTTCAGCATTTGGGATAACCTTTGGTTCTCCGCCTTCAAGTACAGCAACGCAACTGTTTGTTGTACCTAAATCTATTCCTATAACTTTATTTACTTTTGACATATATTATCATTTCCTTTCTTATTTATTAACTTTAACCATTGCTGGTCTAATTAATTTGTCCTTGTAAATATATCCTTTAGTCAATACTTCAAGAACTACATTTGCAGGCTTAGTTTCATCATGCTCTGTAAGAACTGCTTCTTCAAAATGTGGATCAAATTCCTTACCCAAGCAATCAACCTCATGTACTTCATATTTATCAAATAATCCAGTTAAAGCTCCAAGTATCATCTTAAATCCACTTAAGAACTTACTAACTTCATCTGATAAGTCATTATCATCCATCATTACAGCTCTTTCTAAATTATCTTTAATAACTAACATTTCCTTAATGAAAGCTTCACCTTCATATTGAAGCATTCTACTTACTTCACCTTGAGTTCTAGTTTTAAAGTTTAAGTATTCTGCTTGTAAACGCATATACTTTTCTTCAAGTTCTTTATTCCTAGAATCAAGTATTTGTATGATAGTTTCTGGGTCTAATTCAGGAGCACATCCACCACATGTTTCACAAGATCCAGCACATCCACTTTCATTCAATGTTTGATCTTTTTTTATTTCTTCTTTTTTATCATGTTTTTCTTTTGCCATTTATATCTTCCTTTCAAAATGGTATTTTCCATCATTTGTCATTGTTAAATTTGCTCTCTATTTTTTCTTTAATATATTCGAGCATATTAACTACTCTTTCATATTCCATTCTCTTTGGTCCAATCACAGCAATTGTACCTTCACGTCCATTTGCTTTATACTTTGTCTTTACTATTGTTACATTGTCATCAAATTCTGATTCACTACCAATATATACCTTAACCTCATCATCAGTTTCTTCAATTTTACTCACCATATCTTTACTTTCAAATTTACTTATGATGTTTTTAACATCATCAACTGTATTGAATTCCGGTTGTTTTAATATATTAGTCTTCCCATTGAATTTAACATCTCTATCTGATGTAAAGTTTGAAAGTGCATTGTAAAATGCATTGTAAACCACTTCATAATTTTGAATATAATTTCTAATTATTGGTTTTATTTCAAACTCTAGCTTAGATGGGACATCATCAATAGGTGTGCCTACTAACATCTTATTTAATAACTCTGTAGTTTTAGAAATCTCTATTGCTGGTATGTTTTCTTCAAGATTAATATTCTTGTTTTCAACATGACCAGTATTAGTAATAACAATTGCAATTAGTTGTCTTTCACTAAGTGGAATAACTTCTACTTTTTGTAGTTTGTTATCACTAGATTCTTTACCTAAAACAACTGAAGTATAATTCGTCATATCACTAATTATTTCCAAGCTTTTGCTAATAGCATCATTTAACTCAAGTTCATTATTGTTAAATATTGTTTGAAGACGCATCATATCTTCACCACTTATTTTTTTAGGTTCCATTAAGTTATCAACATAGTATCTGTAACCACTTTCTGATGGAACACGCCCTGAAGATATATGTGTTTTTTCTAAATATCCTAAATCTTCAAGTAAAGCCATATCATTTCTGATAGTAGCACTAGAGCATTTAAATTTCTTGCATAATGACTTGCTACCTACTGGTCTTGCAGATTTAACATACTCTTCAACTATAGATTTTAATAATTCTTTTTGTCTACTTCCAAGCATCATATACCTCCTTTTAGCACTCCCTTTCTAAAAGTGCCAATACTATTATAATATTATATGTTAGCAATGTCAATATATGAGTGCTAATTTATTTTCAAATAAAAAAGTTGACTTTTGTCAACTTACTTTTAGTTTGTTTTAACACATTTATTAAACATGTATAACACAAATTCAAATATTGCTTCGAATAATGCATAGATTAATATATGCATTAAGCTAAAAAATACAATCACGAACAATCCAATAACCATTAAATATGTTCTAATTCTTCTTAATTTCTTTAATTTTTCTTTGGTAAATAATTCATCTTCAGTTTCAACATCTCTAACGAATTTATGGATACTTGCTGAAATAATTAATACTGCAATCATACCTGAAAATATAACCAATGTTGGAACAACTACATATGAAAATGTAAATCCTTTCATATCAGTATATCCATTAATAGTATCTATTATTTCGCTTTCAGAAGAATCATTTATTATTGTTAAATGTGCAACAACATTTTTATTTTCAATAATTTGAGTTTTGTTAAAAGACATACAAGTATACGTAAGTATTCCCCCTACAATTAAGGCCAATATCATCATAGATATTGAAAGTGTAATTCCAATAACTGATAAACATCTAAACGTTTTCATTATCTCTTTTACACTCATCACATTACCAGTGTTAATAACTAAACCATTATCTTTTGTTTTTTCAATAATACCCTCATCTTTATTCTTTCCCATAACATTTACTCCTTTCAATACTCAATATTATGTTTAATTTTAAGCCATCTTTTAAAGCAATAATGATCATATATAATTAAAGGAAAATAAACTACAAATGAAATCAAGGCAATAGACTTCATAAGTATTGTAGTAGTTTCTACGTCAAATCCATTTTCCAAAAATAGAGTTAAAACATTACTAATAACAAAACCAAAGATAAATGATATTAGACAAACTAACTTACACTTATTCAAAAACCTAGCATATCTTACTTCACTATAAAGATTTTTATATCTATCCAAGTCATCAGCGAGAAGCTCATAATAATTCCTTTTCTTCATACATGACCCCTATCCTATCATATATTAATTTTATAAAATATCTTAAAAAAAGTAAATATTTTTAATAAAAAAAGATTAATTTCTACATTAATCTTTTTTAAGTGGTTAAATCTTTAAGAATTTTTTTACTTTTAATAGAAACTCCAGAATATTCATCATAATAAACATTTATTATTTCATTTATCTTATTACTAACGTTTTTATCTATATCTAAGTTTGATATTTTAGATATATCAACATAATTATATAGTCTCATTAGTTTTAGTACTTTTTCATCTATTATAGGTTCATTGGTTCTACACTTTGAACAAATATATCCCCCTTTATCTATTGAAATAGTTACTACTTTTGTACTTCCACATTTAACGCATTCATCTAGGTTCAAACGAATGCCCAAATATTGTAAATATTGTAATTCAATTATATTAGTTATTATTTTAGGATCAAAGCCATCTTCTATTTTTAATATTGCAGACTCTAGTAACAGAAATATTTCATCGCTTTCGCTTTCTTTAAAAACATTAAATGAAAGTTCACATAAATACGATAAGTAACTTAATTTTATAATATCACTTTTAATATTAATAAAATAATTTTTAATATCTCCATCTATTAATGTAGAAAGCCCATTTTCTTTATAATACAAATGAAAAGTACCATAAGCAAAATTTTCACTAGGAAGTCTTAGTTTACTTTTCAATTTTTTACATCCTTTTGAGACACAACCAATTACTCCATGATCTTTAGTTAAAATATTAATTATCTTACTATTTTCTTTAAAAGGAATACTATTGACAACAATTCCATCTACACTTATAATCTCCATACTTAACGAAAAGCACAAAGATTATTCTTTATGCTTAATTTCCTTTCTTATATTCTAAATAATATTCTATCTTACCTGTTTCTTTAAATTTTTTCCAAGCTTCACTTTTTTTCATCATTTTCTCCTTACAATATTATATTGTAGGATAACAACGATTATTATTCATTATTTAGTAAATATCCTAAATCTTTTATATATTTATCTTTTTCTCTCCATTTTTTAATTGTTTTACAATATAGTTCTAAATATACTTTTTTATTTAGTACTTTTTCCATATCACTTCTTGCTTCACTTCCAATTGTTTTAATCATATTGCCAGAAGATCCAATTATTATTTTACGCAACGATTCTCTGTCTACTATAATATCAACATATACATTTGCTATATTCTTTTTATCTTCATAACCAACCAACTTACATGATATAGAGTGTGGTACTTCTTCATTAGTATGAACAAATACTTTTTCACGCACTATTTCAGATAATCTAAATTCGATATCTGCAGTAGTAGTTTCACCATTCATAAAGTATTGTACATTATCAGGTAAATAATTTTTTAACACTTTAATTAATCTATCAACATTATCATTATTCAACGCAGATACTGGTATTATTTCAGCAAATTCATATAAATCTTTATATTCATTAATTTTAAGCAATATTTCATTATCATTTAATTTATCAATCTTATTAAGAATTAAAAATACTGGTTTATTAATTCCTTTTAATTTTTCAATAATAAATGCATCTCCCTTACCATAAGGTACGGAAGCATCAACAACTAGTAATAAAATATCAACATCATTTATTGAATAATATGCTTGGCTATTTAGAGCATGCCCAAGTTTATCAATTGGTTTATGAATACCAGGAGTATCAACAAATACAATTTGAGTATCTTTTTCATTATAAATACCTTCAATTAAATTTCTTGTTGTTTGTGGTTTTTCTGATGTAATTGCGATATGTTCTTTTAATATTTGATTTAGTAGTGTGCTTTTACCAGTATTAGGTCTTCCAATTATACTAACAAAGCCACTTTTCATACCAAATCCTCCTTAGTAAATGTAGTCCCCATTATTTTTTCAAATGAAAGTATTTCCATCTTACCACTTTTAGTCATAACATTAAATACAACATCTTTATCGAAAAATTCTAAAAATGTTTGTTTACACAAATTACAAGGATAACATATTTCATCACTACTCGTCATTAAATATAATGTTTTAAACTCACGCTCACCATGACTTACAGCGTTATTAATTGCATTTCTTTCAGCACATATTGTTGCTCCATAAGATGCGTTCTCTATATTTACACCTTCATAGAAATTACCATTTTTAGTTTCAACTATACATGCAAAATGCATATTTGAATATGGTGCATAACTATTATTTAATAATTTTTCTAATTTTTCTCTCATACTACTTATACTCCTTTAAAATAAACTAATTACTTTAGGTAAAAATATTATTAATCCTACTACTACTGCTACAATTGCAATAATAAATACTGCAGCTGCCGAAGTATCCTTTGCTACTTTAGCAAGTGGGTGATACTCTTCAGTTACCATGTCAATTGCAGCTTCAATTGCAGTGTTTACAAGTTCTAATGAAATAACAGCACCAATTATAAAAATAACTATTACCCACTCAGTAGGATTTAATTTAAATACAAATCCAGCTATAAGAACCAATATTGAAATTCCCACATCAACAGTTAAATTTTGTTCATTTCTATAAGCATATTTTAATCCTCTAACTGGATATGAAAAACTATTTAAAAATTTTTTTATTCCTTTTTGTTTTTTTCTTTCATCTCTTGATATCATATTCATTTAGTATCTCCTCCTCAAGAGCTCTCATGACTTTTTTATCTTCTTCATTTATATGATCATATCCAAGCAAATGTAGTAATCCATGTACTGCTAAATAACAGAACTCTCTTTTTACACTGTGCCCATATTCACTTGCCTGACTAACACATCTTTCATATGATATATATATTTCTCCTAAAAACCTTACATTATCATAATTCACATCATTTACTTCTTCAAATGCAAATGATATTACATCAGTCACTGCATCTTTATTTCTATATGTTTTATTTATTTCTTGTATCTTTTTATTATCGACAATTACTATATTTAAAAGTGGATTTTTAACTCCCATCTTTTTACAAGCAAATTGAATTACTCTATCAAGTTCAGTAGTATCTATTTTTTCATTTGTTGTATTAAAAATATAATTTTCCATTTGCCCTCCTATATAATTTTAATCAAATAAATAATGATTAATAGTAATAATATAACACTTATTACATTATATATCCAATCTTTTTGTAATATTTTAGGTAAATGATTTTTTATAGCAGAAAGAGCTGTATATAACAAAAACCCAATTACTCCTCCTACTACATTTAATATTATGTCATCTATATCAAAACATCTTCCAATAAAATGTTGTACTACCTCAATAACAGTACTTGATACTAAAGAAACCACAGTAATAGTTCCTAAATTTTTAATTTTACAGTAACTTGTTGCAAAATATCCAAGTGGAATAAATAATAATATGTTGCCAAATACTTGTTTATAAAATGCCATGGTACCATAATCATATCTTAATATTTCCCTAAACGGCATAAAGTTAGTTCCACCACCTGACAAATCTTGACTAGTAACAAGTGCCCATAAAACAATTAAATATGACAAAAACAGAAGATCAAATATTTCTTCATGTAATACAAAGCTTCTTCTTTCGCCTTTTATCCAATAAGTAGCTCTTAAAATAACTATAATAGAAATAACTATAGTTAATGTAGGCCATGTCATATTGATTACATTCCTTATTTCACTCGCCATCTTTATTCCTCTTCTTTAATTTTAGAAGTAATACCAATATTCTCATATACTTTATAAAATACTTCTACCTTTATTTTACTACTATTAGCCTCTTTTTTCAAAACTTTTTTTGATATAATGTATTCATCATCTTTTAGTATTTTTTTAATATTATTATCACTTCTTTTTAATGCTTCATCGTATGCCTCTTGTTCAGTTAAATTAAACTCTTTATATTTATATTTTTTAATTGTTTCTTTATATAGTTTAAATGGAAAATATGGCTTATCTATTATTAACTTTTTTTCTCTCATTGTATTTTCTCCATTATATTTACCTATAATTGTGAATTCATTTCCAAATATGTCTAAATAATATCTATTTATAGTTTTACCATATTCAGTATATTCTACATAATTATATGGAATGGTTACTTTTACTGTATACCATACTTCTGCATATACTCTTCCTTCACTTTTAACTTTATAAATAACGTCTTCATCTTTATATATATTACCACTTATTAATATGTCGCCTTTTTTTACATAATCATTTTTATCTTTTAATATAGTACCATTGTTGGACGTTATAAATAGTATTTTTCCATCCTTTGAAGCAATGATATCTGTAAATTCATCATTAACTGTCTCTTTTTCTTTTTTTACTCTGGGAGTAACATCAACTATGTAATTACAACCTTTACTCTTTATTTCTATCCATTCTAATGTTTCTCTATTGCCTTCTAATATCTTTTTTTTAATTTCCTCTAATTCATTAAAACTTTTTTTTCTTTTATAAATTAAAATGTTATTATCTTCTAAAGATTTAATTAATAACTTAATTATATTTTCATCATTAGAATTAATGCTAATGTTAAATATTGTATTTGAAAGTAAATACAATAATGAGAAACTAATAACTAAAGACACTAACATATATTTATGATTTTTTAGAATATCAATTATAAAACTTAAACCATAGTATCTTATTATTTCACATTTATATCTTTTGTTTAATTTATTAAATTCATCTTTATTAATTGTCAAAATGTAATAACTATTCTCTTTGATTAAATCTTTAAAATAAATATTATTATTTATCAATCTATAATAAAAAGAATTACTTTTTTCATAAACAATTATTCTCACTAAATCATTATTCATTTTCAAAACTAATTCCTTTAATATTTCCATTTATTTCTATGTCATATTTATCCATTTTAACTATTAACAAATTAGTACCATTAATAAATATTTTATTGCTTTCTACTTCTATTACAATTTGTAAATGATTGATATCAAATATTCTTTTATAATTTTTAATATATACCTTTTTATTGCTAATTATTATTTCATATTTATTACTCATCATATTAAATTTTATTAATTATTAGTAATAAAAATGCAAATAAAAAAATAGTTAGTTGTAACTATTTTAATATTTAGATTATTGTGGATTAGTGTACACTTCAGGTGCTGTTTGATTAAAAGAATTATTGCCTTGAGTTGAATATTGTTCTTCTTTCATTTTACTAAGTATTTCTTCTTTAGAAACATTCTTCATTTCATTTAAGAATTCTTTACATTCATCACTTTCAAAGCCTCTAAATATAACTTTTTCTATTTGCTCATGATTGAATAACAAATTTACATCACTTGAAATAGCACCGACAGGATAGATAACACCGATATAATCATATATCTTATCATCCTCATTTCCAACACCTAAATAACCATTTACCATAACAAATTTTTTTCCACCATTCAACAAACAAACCGTTCCTAATGGTAGATATTTTTCATTTTGCATTTCCGTTTATTTCTTCTCTCCTTTCATTATATATTTTCTATTTTCATTTCTAATTGTTATATTAAATAACTGATTTTAAAAATCATTATCATTTACTACTTCGCTTCCAAAAATGTTATCAGAATCACTTTGATTTACATTTTCATTATTTCCTTCATGTGGTTCGCCATACATTTTTAGCGCAATATCATCAGCATCAACAGTATCATTAACATTATTACTATCTGTAATTGCAACTCCAATTTCACTTGTTGAAATGTCATCATTTAATTCTTTAAGTGACTTAAGTGCTTCAAAAACCTGCTTTTTAAAAGTTACATCATCCTCTGTCTTATAACCATAATGGTCTACTGAAACAATTTTATCGGAATTAAATAAAATTAGAAAATCTGTTGCAAAAAGGCCAAAAGGATATGGACAAGCACAATAATCATAAATCTTATTCTCTTCTTTATTATAAGGAAGGATTGATACAATCATAACTTTTTTTGACGTAGCCTCTATTGTACAAACAGTACCTATTGGCAAATTTATACCTTCTATTCTTTTTTCCCAATTGCTATTCATTGTTCCTCCTGATTATAATTAATTCTTTTATTTTCTTTTATGCTCCTATTAAGTTCCTCTTTGAATTTTTTTTCTTCATCACTAATATAGCCCAACTTTATTACTCTTTTAATTAAATTTTTATTCACCATCATAACGTTGTCTGGGCTATAATAACCAAAAGGATACATTACCAATAAGTAATCATATACTTCATTTGTTTTACCATCAACAGTACAAAATCCAGTAATCATAAATAACTCTTTATTTAATCTTATTTTAACAATAGTACCAACTGGTAAAAAGTCTTTTTCTAAATCATATTCCATTCAAATCACCCTTTAATATATTCTCTAAATTAGAAAACTCTATTATCAATTTTCTAAACAAATCTTCATCTATTACTTTTGAAAAACTAAAAGTCCCATTTTCTGAAATAGTATATTCATAAAAGCATTCATAATCATCCTCAACATTTAATAATAATGCATACTTTTTTCCCTTATATTTCCTTATATCACAAACAATAAATTTATCATTTATATTTTCACCTATTTTTAGTTCCATTTAAACTACCTCACTAATGGATTATCCCTGTTTACCTCATCATCGGATCCATTTCTACTATTCTTCTTCATTTTTTTATCAACTGCTTTTTGATATTTTTCAACCTCTTCTTTAGTGACAGGATCATGCAATGCTTTAGACAATTTCAAAACTCCTCCAATTGATAAACCAGCCCACCCATATGCCAGAGCTTGACGTAAAGGAACCAAATTATCTACACTCAATCCAAACTTAGCCATAATGCTAGGCAGAAATCCCAAAATTGCAACACAAGCTATCCCTGATAATATCATACGCCCTGCTTTTGCCAACTTTTTATTTAAAACCGTAACTTCTGTTACCACTTGCCTCTTTGTTCTTGGTTCAACAATATTATACCTATTATATGTAAATGTGTCTTCAACCTTTTGATTATGATTTACTTCTGTAAATTTACTATATTCATCATTTTCTTTATAATTTTCATCTTTCATATTATTTATTCTCCCCCTTTATGTAAAAGATTTTCTAAGGCATTATTTACTAAATTAAATTTTTCATCACTATAACCTTTAAAAGTTACTTCTCTAATATTACTATTATTAAATAAATAATTCATATCTTTACTTAAAAATCCTTCTGGATATGGGAAACCAAGATAATCAAACATTTCACCTTTATCATTTTTAAATCCATATCCAACAATAACCAATTGTTTAGAACCATTATTTATATAAACAACAGAACCTAATGGTAATAAATCATTTTTCATTATTATCTTTCTCCTTTTTATTTGATTTTAACCAGACAAGGTCTTCGTAGTAGTCTTTCAAATCCTCATCTTCATATCCTGTATGATAAACCTTGTCCACTTGATCATTATTGAATAACAGCAATGAATTATTATTAATGAAACCATATGGATGAACACATCCACAATAATCGTATATTTTTTCCTTTTCATCTAATGAAACTTGGTTAACGCCTATAATTAATATTTTTTCATCCAAATTTTTTAGTGATATAACACTTCCTAATGGTAAATAATTCATAATATCTCCTTTCTACCAACTAGCAAACCAGTCGCCAACTGCCGAAGCAGCATCCCCTATCCAATTTCCAACATCTTGAGCAGCATTGCCTACCCAATTTCCAACATCTTTAGCAGCATCAGCTATGGCATTTGCAGTAGTTACAGCTACATTTTCAATATGTTCCCATCCTTGCTTAACCGCATCTACTACTCCAGAAACATCTAATGAAAATCCAAACTCAAAGCCTATACCAATGGCGGCACCAAGATGAAATTTTAATACCCCATCTTTATATCCAATATCAGCTTGAGCACCAACTCCAACTTTAAATGCCACATTTCCAGTTACGCCAATGCCAGCCACATTAATACTTCCACTAGCTGTTGCTGTTACAAGATCCGCGCCAATCTTACCTTGGACACCTAACTCTGGACCATTTTCTCCCCAGCCCGCTGCAAGCATTCCTTGGGCATAAACATGACCAACATCTACTGTGGCTGAAGCGTCTGTCCCAATTAATCCGTTAAATGCTTCTGCATGTGCATTTCCTGTTGCATGAAGAAGAGAAAATTCGGCACTTGCATTAGCTTTGAATCCATTGGGTGTCAACTGGGCTGATGCTGATGCTTCTGCATGTATTAAATCAATCTCACCTGAGATACTTGCCTTACCATATTTACCTTCTGCTTCGAGTGCACCTTTTACTTGTAATGCATTCCATTCTGCTTTAACAGCCGTACTCCAGAGCGTCACATTTCCATATTGCCAATCACTAGCAACTCTATATTTATCATCATAGTATTGATAAAGGCCTTGGGGTGTCTCAGTCTCACCATCTACTTCCAATAATCCTGCTTTTCTTTTAACATGATCATTTATTCTATTTACTAATCTGTTGCCCTGATAATATAGTCCTCCAAGCGCTTTACTGCGTTTCATTTTATCTTCAATTTTAAGAATAGTATTCTCACGTTTTTCGTTTGCCCACCCCGTTACTATATCTCTATCTTCAGCATCTCTTATGTGATGAGTGAATCTAAGAATCAACATACCAATATTATCTTTTGCTGCGCCAAACTCACTTCCATACCAACTTTTCCAAATTGTATTATTTTTATAATTTCCTGATTTGTCTGATATTGTTATTTTGGATTGATTGAACTTAACATTGTCATTTCCAAACCATTCTTCTTTACTAACTTCTGCTTTTGTTTTCCACAAAGATGAATCAATGTTCTTTTTAAGTACTTTATGGTATTTATAAGAATGATCTTCTGGGTCTTCTTCTGTATATCCACCCTCTTTTTTTAACCATTTGTAGACATCACTATAAAAATCATATTTAAGGCCGTAAAGATTTAATAGCCCAAAAATACCTCCTTGTGAATTAAGCCAAGGTTTTTCTTTTTCCCACTTTTCTTTGATATCACTTAAATGTTCATTATATTTTATAATTTCTTCATCCAAATCAGTCTGCTCTAAATCTAAATTTTCCTCTTCTTGAAGCACACCATTAAGGTTAACCTCTTCAATTTCTGCATGTAAATTTGTTGGAACTGTATAACTACTATTCCTATTTATATGAACATTTGACCCTATATCTCTCCATCCAGTAAACCCACTTTTAATCGTAGTATTACCAAGACTTCCTACATTATAATTTTTATTTACATGATTATCCATAATTACACCTGCTACTTATTCTACGGTTTTCTTTACTGTATATTATATCTATATATAGGATATCATAATTATAATATTAATTCAATTCTTATTTATAATTATGTAAATAAAAAATAGTTAGCTTTTGCTAACTATTTACAAACTGTTTTAGTTTTTACTCTTCTTAAGGCAGTACCCAAACTTCTTCCAAGCTCTAATGCTATGGTAAAAGCTTTAATTACTCCACTAAGAATTGTACCTGATATGGCTCCCCCATATACATTTAAAAGTTCTTCTTTTGTCATTAACTTCTGCATCTAAGAGGTCTTACATAGCCATCAAAAAGGCCTATTAGAAATGAAACTACTGCACCTCCTATACCAACAGCAG
>CAMUZE010000023.1 GCA_947165135.1 uncultured Clostridia bacterium | reverse complement strand
TAAACTTAATGAATGGTGAAACTAAAGTTGATTCAATAACATTAAGTGAAGAAAACAATTGGACACATACATTTAGTGCTGATAAGAAAATAGATGGAACTGATATTGAATATACAGTAACAGAAGATGAAGTTTTAGGATATACACCAGATATAACTGGAAGTATGAAAGATGGATACAAGATTCTTAATGTTCATGAAAACGAACAAGTTAAAATAACTGTAATTAAAACTTGGGATGATAATTATGATGAAGATGAAGTTCGTCCTACTAGTGTAACAGTAAACTTAATGAATGGTGAAACTAAGGTAGATTCAGTAACATTAAGCGATGAAAACAATTGGACACATACATTTAGTGCTGATAAGAAAATAGATGGAACTGATATTGAATATACAGTATCAGAAGATGAAGTAGAATTCTACGAGCCAACTATTACTGGAAATATGAAAGATGGATTCGAAATTAAGAATTATCATGAACCATGGCCAAAAGGAGATGGCGATGAAGATGAACCAACACCAGAGCCAACACCAGAACCAGAGCCTGAAGAGCCAAACAACAATCCTAAAACAGGAGATAACATTATAATTAATATTATTATGTTAATAGTTAGTATGTTAGGACTTGCAAGTGCAACACTTTACGTTAAAAAATATAATAATTAATATTAACTGACTAGCATAGCTAGTCTTTTAATTTATAGGAGGGATATATATGAAAAATAAAAACAAATTTAAAAAATACTTATCATTAGTATTAATTTTGATATGCTTTATTGGTGTATTATATTTCTCTTATAAAATAATAACTTATAAAAAAGATTTAGATGTTAATGATAATATTAAAAATGAAATAAATGAATTTGTTATTGAAGATAATGAAAATAAATATAATATAGATTTTAAATCTTTAAAAGAAAAGAATCCTGATACAGTAGCATATATAAAAGTAAATAATAGTAAAATAGATTATGTTGTTGTAAAAGGTAAAGATAATAGTTATTATTTAAAACATAATTTCAATAAAGAAAAAAATAGAGCAGGATGGATATTTGCAGATTATCATAATAAATTTGATGAAAGCGATAAAAATATAGTAATATATGGTCATAATATGAATAATGGTAGTATGTTTGGTACATTAAAATATACTATGAATAAAGAGTGGTATCTGAATAAAGATAATCATATGATAGATTTAGTTACTGAAAATAAAATATATACTTATCAAGTGTTCTCAATATATCGTATTGATGCAGAAGATTATTATATAAATACTATATTTAAAACAGATAAAGAATTTGAAAAATTTATTAAAAAAATCAAGTCAAGATCTATATATAATTTTAATGTTAATGTAACTCAAGATGATAAAATATTAACCCTTTCAAGTTGTGTTGGTATTAAAGGAAAAAGAGTAGCTCTTCATGCTAAATTAGTTGAAGAAGTGGACAATAGTTGAAGTTTTATTTAAAATATGTTATCATTAGTATGTACTTAAATTGTTGATTTGGAGTAGTAATTATCAATAAAACATTTTAGAGAGAAATAGGCGGTGAAATATTTCATGTTTTAGATAATGAATGGACCAATGAAAGTTTTCCGGAAATTTAGTATGGAAAAACGGACTTCCTTCCGTTATAAGAGGACATATATGTTGGTATATGAACTAAAGGTGGCAAAATAAGTTTATAATCTTATCCTATGTTCTAGGATAAGATTTTTTTTGGAGGTAAATTATGTATTTTAAACGATGGTGTTCTTCATTTTAAAACAAATAAAATAATAAAAAAGAAATGAGGAGAAAATTATGAAAAAAATTATATTAACCGCAGATAGACCTACAGGTAAATTACATATAGGACACTATGTAGGATCTTTAATGCAAAGAGTAAAATTACAAAATGAAGGTAATTATGATGAATATATTATTATGATTGCTGATGCACAAGCTTTAACAGATAATTCCGGTAACATTGTAAAAGTTAGAGATAATGTACTAGAAGTAATGTTAGATTATTTAGCAGTAGGACTTGATCCTAAGAAAGTAACATTTTGTATTCAATCACAGATACCAGCTTTATCAGAATTAACAATGTACTATATGAATTTAGTAACTCTACCAAGAGTACTTAGAAATCCAACTGTTAAAAGTGAAATTGCACAAAAAGATTATGATAAAGATGAGGCTGGAGTACCTGTTGGTTTTGCTTGCTATCCAATAAGTCAAGCCGCAGATATAACAGCATTTAAAGCCAATATTATTCCTGTTGGAGATGATCAAGAACCAATGTTAGAACAAACACGTGAAATAGTAAGATCATTTAATAGAACTTATAATAAAGATGTACTTGTTGAATGCAAAGCTGTACTTCCTGAAAATGAAATATGCTATCGTTTAGTTGGAACAGATGGAAATGCTAAAATGAGTAAATCTTTAAATAATTGTATATATTTATCTGATGATGAAAATACAATTAAAAAGAAAGTTAATTCTATTATGTCATTTCCAAGAAATATTGAAGATCCAGGAATTATTGAAGGAAATGTATTATTTACTTATTTAAATGTATTTGCAAATGATGAACATTTTAAAAAATACTATCCTGAATTTAAAAATATTACTGAGCTTACAAATGCTTATAAACAAGGTGGTATTGGAGATGGTAGAATTAAACAATTCTTAAATGAAGTAATGCAAGATACAATTAGACCATTTAGAGAAAGAAGGCATGGATTCGAACGTCAAATTCCAATGCTCATAGAAATATTAAATGAAGGTACTAAACATGCTAATGAACTTGCTAATCAAACTCTAAAAGAAGTAAAAGAAGCAATGGGCATTAATTATTTTGATGATACTAATTTTATTAAAGAACAAATTAATAAATACAATTAACAATAATTATTATAAAAAGTAACAATTTAATAATAAATATATTGACATCAACCAAAATAAGTGGTAAATTGGTTCTATTATTTTAAAAAAGAGGAACCAATATGAAGAATTTATGCAATGATAATTTTTGTAATATAATTAGTTGCATTTATGACTGCAAATATTTTGGTTGCGATGAATTAAAATAATAACGGAGCAAAGCGACAAGCTTGTTCCGTTTTTGTTTAGGAGGTATTTTTATGAATAAGACTTTTGATGAATTAATTGCTCTTTTAAAAGAATATAACCCTGAAGAAGTAGAAAAAGTTACAAATGCATATAATTATGCTAAAGAGATGCACAAAGGCCAATATAGAGAAAGTGGTGAGGAATATATAACACATCCAGTAAATGTAGCATATATTCTTGCTGAAATGCATGCAGATGGAGACACAATTTGTGCAGGGCTTTTACATGACACTATTGAAGATACTCCTGCTACTAAAGAAGATATTGCACATTTTTTTAATCAAAATGTTGCAAATTTAGTAGATGGAGTAACTAAAATATCTAAACTAAATTTTTCTTCAAAAAAGGATGAAGTAAGTGCAAATACAAGAAAAATTATTGTTGGAATAACTACTGATGTTAGAATAATTATTATTAAACTTGCAGATAGACTTCATAATATGAGAACAATTGAATATAAAAAATCATTCAAACAAAAAGAAAATGCCTTAGAAACAATGGAAATATTTGTACCGCTTGCTTATTACATCGGAGCATATAGAATAAAAAGTGAACTTGAAGATATTTCTCTTAAATGTTTACTTCCAGATGTTTATCAATCAATTAAAGATAAAAAAGAGAAAATAGAATCAGACTCAAATGAAATGTTAAAAGAAATGTTACAAAAAATACAAAGAATTCTATTAGATAAAAATATTCCAAATTACATTAAAATTAGAACAAAAAATATATATGGTATTTATAAAAAAATAAGTGAGGGTTGTAGAATATATGATATTCATGATTTACTTGCATTAAAAATTATGGTGGATGATATTGATAAATGCTATCAAACACTTAGATATGTTCATGAACTATATCATCCAGTTAATGAAAAATTTAAAGATTATATTTGTAATCCAAAGACAAATATGTATAGAAGCTTACATACAACAGTATTTAGTCCAGAAGGAAGACTTGTTCAAGCTCAAATAAGAACACATGATATGGATAAAGTTGCTTCCTTTGGTTTAGCAACATATTGGGATATTAAAAAAGGTGAAGCTAGATATACAATGCAAAAAGATTTAAAAAGCAAATATCAATTTTTTAAGTCATTAATTGAAATAAATAAAATGTTTGGTGATAATGAAGAATTTGTAAATCAAGTGAAATCTGAATTATTCTCAGATAAAATATACGTATATACAATGGGAGGACAAACAATTGAACTTCCAAAAGGATCGACAATAGTTGACTTTGCATATAGGATTGATAGTGAACTTGGTAATACTTTGGTTGGAGCCTTAGTTAATGATAAATATGTTGATGTATCATATGAACTTAAAAATAAAGACAGAGTAAAAGTATTAACAGATGATTTATCATATGGACCAAGAGAAGATTGGTTAAATGTTGCTAAAACAACGTATGCAAGAAGAATGATAAGAGAATTTCGAAGAAGAATATAAGGAGACAATATGAAATTAGAAAGAGTAGAATTAAAAGATAAAAAAATATTAGATAATCTAATTCAATTATATTTACATAATTTAAGTGCTAATTTTAAAATAGATTTTGATTCTAAAACTGGACTTTATATTTATGAAGATACAAATAAATATTTTACAGATGATAAGGAAGTAGCACTATTTATTAAAGAAGAAGATAACATATTAGGCTTTATATTATTATATTTAAGTGATAATGAAAATATAGTACAAGAACTATTTATTCTAAATAATTATAAAAGACAAGGATATGGTAGAAAATCCATTACTGAAGTATTTAATAAGTATAAAGGCAATTGGTGTATTAAAGTAGTGCCATGTACACCAAACTCAGAAAACTTTTGGATTAATACAGTAAATGAATATACAAAAGGTAAATTTAAATTAGAAAGAACAGGTAAATATAATAGAGTAGAATTATATTTTAGTAATAAGGAGAAATAATGAAAAGAAGTATAGTATTAACTGGAATATTAAAAGATGGGGAAGATTTATTAATAGTTCAAAGAAGTAAAAATGATGATAATTTTCCAGGAGCATGGGAATTTCCCGGAGGACATTTAGAAGACTTTGAAACAATAAAAGATGGATTAAAAAGAGAACTATGTGAAGAAATTGGCTTTATGCACGATTTTAATCCAATTATTACTAATTATACAGATTATATTGACGATAATAATATTCATAATATTGAAATAGATTTTATTATTAATGTGGATAAAGATAGTTTAAATATTAAATTAAGTAATGAACATATAGATTATAAATGGGTTAAAAAAGATTCTGAATTATTAGATGACTTTATTAAAAGCAAACTAAAAAACATTTAGACTTTTAATCCAATTTGTGGTATAATATATGCCAATTAGGGGGGATATTATGGAAAGAAAAGAATATGATATTTTAAGTATTGAAAAAGAAAATAATAAAAAGAAAAAAAGAGAAGCAATAGCAAAAATGTCTCTTGTTATAGGACTTGCTAGTATTCTTACTACAGCAGTTGGACTTTTAAATTATCAAGGTATTGCTACTATATTAAAATCTAAAAATCCATTAATGTGGGATTATTTATATTATTTATTACCATATGATATTGTTACAGGATTATTAGATTCTATATTAATAAAAGATGCAATTGAAAAAGGAAAAGAAATAAAAGATATCAATAGACAAAATGAAGCTATTCAAGCTATTCAAAGAAAAAGAACAAAATAAAGGAATAATTATGAAAGATTATGAGCAAACAAATGATAATTGTATAATGTTATGGAGGAAAAAATACAATATAAAAAAACAAAAATATACTTAAGTAAGTGCATATATTTTTAATGATAAAAATGAATTATTAATTGTTAAAAATGAAACTGCTTGGACTATTCCAGGAGGACATCCTAAAAAAAGGTGAAACAAAACTTCAAACATTAAAAAGAAAAGTAATGGAAGAAGCATGTATTAAACTTAAAGATATTAAATATTTAGGAGCAGTAGAAGTAATAGAAAATAATGAAAAATATTATCAATTAAGATATACTGCTCATATAAAAGAAATATTGCCTTTTAATGCAGAATGGGAAGTTACAGAAAGAAAATTTGTTGAATTAGATAACTTAATTAAATATATTAAATGGTCAAATGGAATAACATTTAAAGCTCAAATCGAATCAGCTAAAAAAGTATGGAATATAAAAAACAAGTAAAATTACTTGTTTTTTTCATCCTTTATTTTTTCAATCTTAATTGTATAACCAATAGGTCCTAATATCTCAAGCAAATTTTTAATTGAAGTAGAGTGCATACCACTTTCAATTCTAGCTATTTTAACTCTATTAACTTTAGAATATATTGATAATAATTCTTGTGTTAAATTATTTTCTTTTCTAAAATGTACAAATTCTTTAATAAATTCTTTTTCTAATTCTTCAGGTGTCTTTTTAACTTCAATGTAATTTACATATTCATTCATTTTTTTCATAGTTTCTCGTCCTCTTTACAAATAACGCCGTTATTATATCACATTTGATACAAAGTGTCAACCAAAATATTTAAATCTATTTTTCTCTGTGCTAGAATAAAATCAGATACAGAGGAGTGATTAAAATGGAGATAAAAAAATTGCCATCTGAAGAAGAGGCTTGGTTAAAGCACTATAGTGCTGATGCAAAAGAAAATAGTAATAATATAGATGAAAATAAAACATTGTGGGAAGTTATTGAGGAAAAAATATTTGAATATGAAAATATTCCAGCAATAGATTATTATGGTAGGTTAATAAGAAGACTTGAGTTTAGAGAAATGGTATATAATTGGGCCAAAACCTTCAAAGCTATGGGAATTAAAAAAGGAGACATTATTCCGGTCTTTAGTACTTTTACTCCAAGCGTAAGTGCAATGGCTTTGGCACTGAATATGATTGGTGCTTGCCCAAATTTTATTAAATTGGGTTTAAGTGCTGATAAATATAATGAAGAATTGAAAGATGGTAATTTTGCAATTATATTAAGTCCATTATTAAATGAAGATATGATTAAATTTTTAAATCAAGAAAGATTTAAAAAAGTTTTTATAGCCACTCCATATGATGATATGGTTGGCCTTAAGAAATATATTGTATCTGGATTAAGCAAATTTAAGGATTTTAAAAATGGGACAGGCGTTTCTAAAAACACTAAATACGTATGGTATGATGAGGCATATAATATAGGAAATTATTATATTGGAGATATAAAACCAGAGTTTACAAAAAACACACCTGCATTTATAACGTATTCAAGTGGAACAACGAGTGATGAGTTAAAAGGAACTATTGCAACAAATGAATCAGCCATTAGTCAGGCAAGACAAGGAAAATATGCTGATATGGGATATGAGCCAGGTAAGGTGTGTTTGGCACAATTTCCACCTACCGCATCAACGGCTTTGAATTGCTTATTTTTATCACCATTCTATTGTGGTATGATCTTAAAAATGTATCCGTCTCCAAATTATAAAGAATTTTATAAGCAAATTATGGAATCAAAACCTCATTTTACCATTTCGACTGGTGCCGTATGGAAGGAATTTTTTAAAGAATATATTAACAAGGATAACAAATCGTCTCTTGATTTCTTAAAAGTGGCAGTTATTGGTGGGGATGGAGCAACATTAGAGGAAATTAACTGGATGAATTCAATTCTGGGAAAACATAGTGATCATAAAACTATGCATCAAGGGTATGGACTTTCTGAAAGTTTTTCAGTTGTTACTTTTGATAAACCGGGCCTTGTTTTTGAATATGAACCAAAGAATAAAGTTGTTGCTACTATAGGAATACCATACCCAGGGATGACTGTAGGAGTGTTTGATGAAAATGGTAGTGAGCTCGGGTATAATCAACGCGGCGAGTTATATGTTAAATCAAAATCAAACATGTTGGGTTATTATGGAAAACCAGAATTAACTAAAAAGGCATATTCTGGTGAATGGATTAAAACTGGTGATATTTGCGAGTTGGATGAAGAAGGTAGGGTCTTCTTATATGGAAGAAAGAATGATTGCGTAGAATATGATAATGGAAGAAAAGCTTACTTATTTGATATAGCAAATGATATCAAATCATTATCTAATGGAAAAATAGCCGGGTGTATAATCAGAACTTATGATGATGGGTCATCTGTTCCAAAAATATTATGTCATTTGGTTTTCACTGATAAAATTGATTTTAATTGTGAATATGGCGCTGCTATGCTAGAAAAAATATTTTCAGATATTGATAATCATATTAATACTAAATATGATGGCAAAATTCAAATGCTCGGTTATAAAATACATGACGACTTTAAAATAAATCCTGCATCATTAAAAACTAATAAACTAATATTGGATAAAGAATTAGATAATTTTTATGTAAAAATAAATTCAAATTATGAAAAAGGTTTTTTACCCGACTTGCTGGATGAAAAACGTTTATCCAATCATAATAGATTAGAGTTAACTAAAAAATAAGATAGTAATATTTTTTAAAATATGATAAAATTACAATAGGTGATTATATGGGAACCACATTATTTTTAGCTTCTGCGATTGGCTTTTCATTAATACTACTTATTGTTTTTTTTACGAAGAAAAAAGTAAAAAGTGTAGAAAATCGAATATTTTCCATAATAAGTATTGTTAATGCTTTAGGATTAATAATTGAATTAGTGCTTCAGATTCTAGTTTTAAGTACTCCAGTTGAATTGTTTCAAAATTCACTATTAATTACTATATGGTCTAAATTATATTTAATAATTATGTTATTATGGTTTGCTATATTTACTATTTATGCAATTCAGATTTCATTCTCAAATAACATTAAAAAAACATCATTATTTTGCTTATCTATATTTTTTATATCATCATTACTAATTTGTATTTTGCCAATATCTAAATATTATGATGGCAATATAATGTATACCTATGGAGCAGCTGTTAATGTTTTGAAAATAGTTGGAGTTATTTCAATGATTTCATGGATAATTTGCTTACTGATAAATATAAGGGAAATAAAAGCAAAAAAGTATTATCCAATTATTTTCGTTGTGATTTTTATATTTATTTCTTCAATTATTCAAATATATAAACCAGAAATATTATTACTAACCGTAATAGGCACATTATCGGCGTATATAATGTTTTTTACAATAGAAAATCCAGATATTAAATTGATTGAACAACTTAATGAAGCAAGGGATAGGGCAGATAAAGCCAATAGTGCCAAATCAGAGTTTTTAAGTAGTATGTCTCATGAAATAAGAACTCCTTTAAATGCTATAGTTGGTTTTAGTAATGGGTTAATTGAAAATGATAAATTGGATTCTGAATCTAAGGATGATGTTAAAAATATTATTATGGCAAGTGATGCACTCTTAGAACTTGTTAATGGAATATTAGATATTTCTAAGATTGAAGCAGGTAAGTTAGAAATAATAGATACTTATTATAGTTTCCCTAAAATATTCGATGAATTAGTTTTATTAACTAAAGCAAGACTTGGAGAAAAACCTCTTGAATTTAATTATACTTATGATAAAAGTATTCCTGAATATTTATATGGTGATGCTACTCGTGTTAAGCAAGTTATTCTTAATTTATTAACTAATTCTGTTAAATATACTAATACTGGATTTGTAAATTTTAGAATTAATTCAATTATTAAAGGAGATGTTATTAGATTAATAATATCTGTTGAAGATTCTGGTATTGGTATTAAGAAAGAAAATATTGATAAGTTATTTGGTAGATTTGAAAGACTAGGTGTTGAAAAAGATACTACAGTTGAAGGTACTGGACTTGGTCTTGCTATTACTAAAAAATTAGTTGAAATGATGGGTGGTAAGATAGTAGTACAAAGTGTTTATGGAAAAGGAAGCTTATTTACTATTTCACTTGATCAAAAGATAGTTAGTGGAAGTGAACTTGAAAAACTTAAGAAAGAAGAATCTGCTAAAGAAGAGGGACCATCATTATTTGAGGCTATTAATAAAAAAGTATTAGTTGTTGATGATAATAATCTTAACTTAAAAGTTGCCAAAAGATTACTTGATCCATATAAATGTGATGTTGAATGTGTAGGTTCTGGATTTGAATGTATTGAAAGAATTGTCAATGGAGAAAAATATGATTTAATATTACTTGATGATATGATGCCTAAAATGAGTGGTAAAGAAACTTTTGATAAATTAAAAGAAGTACCTGAATTTAACATTCCAGTGGTGGCACTAACTGCTAATGCTATAAGTGGTATGAAAGAAGAATATTTAAAATATGGATTTAATGATTATTTAAGTAAACCAATAGAAAAAGATGAATTAAATAGAGTAATGAAGAAGTATTTAAAATAATACTTCTTTTGTATTAAATTTGATACAATTATTGTTTTGAGATAATGATAAATTATGTTATAATGTTTTTAGAGTAGGTGATAATATGAAAGATGTTAATTATTTAGTTAGTAATGGAGTTAATGTTGAAAAAAGTTTAGAGTTATTTGGAGACATGGATATGTATGATGCAACGCTAAATGATTTTGTAGAAGATGTTGAAAAAAGACTTGATAGTTTAAAGAAATTTAGAGAAATAGGTGATATGCCTAATTATGCTATAGAAGTTCATGCTTTAAAAAGTGATGCAAGATATTTAGGATTTGTAACACTTGCAGATCTTGCATATCAATTTGAACTTAAAAGTAAAGCTAATGATATTATGTATGTTTATGATAATTATAAAACATTACTTACAGAAGCAAATAGATGTGCAAACATTGCTCGTACATACTTAGGAAAAGAAGTAAAACAAGATTTAGTTAGTGAAATGATTGGTGAAAAAGGAGAAGCTATTTTAGTAGTAGATGACTCTAATTTAGTGGCTAATTTCATTAAGAAAATATTTGATAATAAATATGAAGTTTATATTGCTAATGACGGAGCTAGAGCTATTGAACTTGTTAGTGGAGAAAATGCATCTAAAATAAAGGGTATGTTACTTGATTTAAATATGCCAAATGTTAATGGGTTTGAAGTATTAGAGTATTTTAAAAACAATAATTTATTTGTTAAAATACCTGTTTCAATAATCACTGGTAATGATACAAGAGATCAAGTTGAGGAAGCATTTAAATATCCAATAGTTGATTTACTTTCAAAACCATTTAATGAAAGAGATATAAAAAGAATAGTTGAAAAAACAATTCAAAATTTCTAAGATCAGAACTTCTGATCTTTTTTTATGAATAATTTTATTTCTTGTTAATATAATATGGTAGAGGTGAAGATATGATAAATAGACAAAATCTTTGGTTTTTAACGTTGTTTTCTATAATATTAATTTTAGGAGTATATTATATTACTTTACCAAGTGATATATTTAGTAAAAGTGCAGTAGAAAATGTTAGTAAAAATGTAGATGTTGTGGTTTCTGAAAATGATAAATTAGTTGCATTGAGAGTTGAAAGAGATGAAAAAATTAGTACAACTATGAGTGAACTTCAAGAAAAGATAACATCACCTTCATCAAGTACTGAAGATAAAAATGCTGCTTTTGAAGAACTACAAATATTAAATCTTGCTAAAGGAAAAGAAAAATATCTTGAGGATAAAATATATAATGATTTTAAAATTAAATCATTTGTAGAAATAGATAATAAAAATATTAAAGTTACTATTTCATCTTCTGAACATAATAGTAAACTAGCTAATAGTATTATGAGAAGTGTACAAGATGAATATAATGAGAAAATGAATATAGTTATTAAATTTGAATCATAGGCCAAAGTACTAACATAATTGTTTTAATATCATAAACTATTTTAGGAGTGGTTTATGACAGGGAATATATTAACTAAAAGAGAAAAAGATGTATTTGAACTTTTAATATTAAATAAAAGTACTAAAGATATAGCAGAAATATTAAACATAAGTGAAAAAACAGTACGTAATCATGTTTCAAATACTATGCAAAAATTAGGATGTACTTCACGTGCTAGTGCTGTTATTGAACTTATTAAATTAGGAGAAATTTCAATATAAAAGTGACTTATTAGTCATTTTTATTTTATATAAACATAATATTTATTATGAAAATAATTAAAAAATATATTGTTAATAAATTAGTTGTTTATTCTTTAATACTAGTTTTAATTGTATTATTCTCTGTTGTTCCAACTAATAATAAAAATTTTAAAGTTGAAATAAATGAAGATGAGAGTATTTATGAAGAAAATGTAGTATATTTACTTGATGATGATAATTATGTATCAAGAGTTATTTCTTATTTTGATAATAATGGAATAAAAGATGAAATCAAATCTAAGATAGATATTTTAATTAATGGAGATTCATCTTTAAAATCATTTTATTCTTTAATACCCAAAGGTACTATTTTAAAGAATATTAAAATTGATAAAGATAGTGTATATTTAGATTTTAATAAAGATATTTTAAATGTTAATGAATATGTGGAAGAATCTATGATAGAGGGAATAATATATACATTAACTGAAATAAATGGAATTAACAATGTTTATATTATGGTAGATGGAAAACTATTAGAAGAACTTCCCAATTCTAAAAAGAAATTAGATTATCCTTTAACAAGAAATTATGGAATTAATAAAAAATATGATATTAATAGTTTTAATAATATTGATAAGACAATTATATTTTTTGCAAAAAATAGTGATGATCAAATATATTATGTTCCTGTAACTAAAATAAGTAATGTTAGTAGCGAAAAAATAGATATAATCATTGAGGAGTTGAAAAGTTCAGTATATGCACAAGATAATCTAAATAGTTTTATACCAAATAATGTTGAACTTGTTAGCAGTAATGTTCAAGATAATAAAATGAATTTAGTATTTAATAGTTATATTTTTAGTGATAGTAATGTACTAGAAGAAATTAAATTTTTAGTTTCTAAATCTGTGTTTGAAAACTACGATGTAGATGAAATAATATTTAGTACTGAAAAAGAAAAAAATATTGATAAAATAAAAAGAGATTAATTGACTTTAATTACAAATGAAATATATAATTAGTTTGGAGTTAATATGAAAAACAAATTATTTATTTCTATGTTACCTTTAAAAACTGAAAGATTAATTATTAGAATACCAAGTTTAAATGATGTGAATTTAATGCTTAAAATGGACAAGCAAGAAGAGACACAAAAGTTTTTAGGTGGTATTAAAAATAGAAGTAGAGAAGAAAGATTAGAATTATTAAAAGAAAAAGAAGAAAAGAATAAAAGTGGACATGCTAGTTTGTTAACTGTGTGTTTATCTGATGGTACTCCCATAGGATTTACAGGACTTAGTATTGATGAAGAATTAAACTGTGGAAAGCTTTCATACTTATATGACTATGATTTTACTAATAAAGGTTATTGTACAGAGGCATGCCATATATTAATTGATACTGCATTTAATACATTAAAATTAGAAAAAGTATGTGCTGATTTTGTTGATGGAAATATTGCTTCTATGAGAGTATTGAAAAAACTTGGCTTTAAATTGATAGGTAGTAGGAAAGAAGATGTGCTTTTTCATGACTATGAATTGTTGATAAATGACTATAAAGTAAGTAAAAATCACAAAAAACCTTGAAAAATCAAAAATAATGTTGTATACTTTACTAGTCAATTCAAGTTGTCTCCGTAGCTCAGCTGGATAGAGCAACGGCCTTCTAAGCCGTCGGTCACACGTTCGAAT
>CAMUZE010000022.1 GCA_947165135.1 uncultured Clostridia bacterium | reverse complement strand
TCTTCTTCTTTAATGTATAATAATGAACTTCCATTATCAGAAAGTGGTGCAAGTTTAACATCATCGCCAACTTCAAATACAATGTTTGAAACTGTCCTATCATTTTGTCCTGTAAACCAATCAAATGCAGTTAATCTATAAAAATTATCCATTAAATTAATTCTATTTTTATCAGGCAACATTTCTCTAAAAGCATGATTAAGTGTTGTTAATCTTTTAGGAGCACTCATATTTTGATAATTAAAAAAGGTATTATATTCATAGTATTTTTTATCTTTACTTCTAAATGATTTACTAATTATACCTATTTTATTTTTAAAAGAAGCTAGGGAATAATCAACACATCTTATTTTATATTCTTTTATTAGTTCAGATAAAAATAATTCATTAAATATTGCTTTTGTTTTAAAAAAATATAATCCATCATCAAATTTAAACCATGAATTATATGCTATTAACAAATAGCCTTCTATTTCTAGTTTAGATTTCAAATATTTTCTATTTTCTCTATCTCCGGAGTTTACATAATTATCATCTATATTTGCAATATCTTTTATATGTTTTTTATCTACACTAGTATTTTCAAACATATTATATTCCCCTTTCAAGTGACATATTATAACATATTTTTACATAATAAAAAAGATTATTTTAATAATCTTTATTCATAATCAAATAATGTCTTTTGACTATTAATTTTAAATTCTTGATAAGTTTTTTCTGTAACTACTCTTCCACGAGATGTTCTCTTAACATATCCTTCTTGTAATAAGAATGGTTCAATAACATCTTCAATAGTTCCAACTTCTTCACCAATAGATGATGCGATTGATTCTATACCAACAGGGCCACCATTAAACTTTTCTACAATACTCATTAAATATTCAACATCAGTGCTATCAAGACCTGATTCATTAATTTTAAGGCGTTTAAGAGCTTTTTTAACTAAATCAAGTGTAATTTTACCATCAGCTTCAACAAGTGCAAAATCTCCTACTCTTTTTAATAATCTATTTGCTATTCTAGGAGTTTTTCTACTTCTAATAGCTATTTCATATGCAGCATCATCATCAAGTTTATATTCAAGAACTCTTGCACTTCTTTTTACTATTTCAGCAAGTTCATCATTAGTATAAAATTCTAACTTAGATACAATACCAAACCTATCTCTTAGAGGTGCTGATAAATCTCCTGCTCTTGTTGTTGCTCCAACTAAAGTAAATGGAGGTAAATCAATTTTAATATTTCTACTTTGTCCCTCTCCACCAATAATAATATCTAATTTAAAGTCTTCCATAGCACTATATAAAATTTCTTCAATATATCTTGGAATTCTATGTATTTCATCTATAAACAATACATCATTAGGTTCAAGTGTAGAAAGTATAGCAGCCAAATCACCACTTTTTTCTATTGTAGGACCACTTGCTGTTTTAATATTACTTCCAAGTTCATTTGCAATAATATGAGCAAGAGTTGTTTTACCTAAACCAGGAGGACCATATAATAAAACATGATCTAGATTTGTATGTCTCATTTTAGCAGCTTTTACAAATACTTTTATATTTTCTTTAACATCAGTTTGACCAATATATTCATCAAAAGAATCTGGTCTAATTGATTTTTCAAATGTATCTGTTTCTAGTTCATGATTAGTTACAATTCTTTCATCCATTGTATTTCTCCTCTATATAATCAAATACTTCTTTCCATGTATCTACTCTTCTAAATCTCTTTTCATCATGATTATATGCATTAGTAAATAAAAGTACATCAATTCCAGCATTATTAACATCTTCACAATGGCTTTCTTTATCATCAATGAAAAGATTAACTCCTTCTTTTATACATTCATCTACTTTACTACCTGTGTCTACATATATTTTTGTATATTTAACACCATTTCTATCTAACCAATCTTTAGTTAATTTATATGGATCTTTAATATATTTACCTTTTCTAAAAGATATAAATATAATATTAAATCCTCTATCATATAAAGTATTAATTACTTCTTTTGCTCCAGGTTTTATTTCTGCATTATCCATGATATATTCTAGTCTATCTGAAAAGAATTGACCTTTCATACCTTCTGGCCATCCCATCATCTCACTAAATTCATATGCATTAATATCTTTAATACCTGTTCCACCTAATACTTCTTTGTCATATTTATCTGCTTCAACAATTATACGTTCATTAGTAGAACAAATTGTATCATCCATATCAATTCCAATTGTCATAATTTCACCTCTATTTCAATAATTGCTTTAACGCTTCTTTTATTTGTGCTTCAATATTTAATGTGTTATCTATTTTAGGTACTACTGCTTTAATATCAGATGATTTATATCCTAATGCTTCTAAAGCAAGTATAAGTTCATTTGAATTATCACTACTTTCTTCAATTGAAGCAAGTTTTCCTTTTAAATCTAATATTATTTGTCTTGCTAATTTCTCTCCAACTTTTGGAACTTTTTTCAAATATAGAACGTTTTCTCTATCTATAGCATCAACTAGTCCATTTAAAGAACAACTAGCAAGTATTGATATTCCCATTTTAGGTCCAAGTCCTTTAACATCTATTAATCTTAAAAATAAATCTCTTTCATCTTCTGTTTTAAAACCATATAATGTATTTTCATCTTCTCTAATATGAGTATATATGTACACTTTAACATTATCTAATTCTTTAAATACATAAGGATTAGATGTAAATATTTTATAACCAATTCCATTTACATCAAGTACAATATAATTTGCAAATTGTTTAACAATATTACCTTTTAAATAATCAAACATATTTTATTCACCAATAAAATTATATCATAATAAAAGTAACTTAGGAAGTTACTTATTTATTATTTCTTTATATTTTCTATTGATTCTAAACATAGTATTTTCTACATACTTTTTATCTTTATCAATTAAAGAAGATATTTCACTATTTTTAAGTCCTTTTAATTTAAGCTCAAATATTTCTATTTCTGATTTACTAAGTTTAGATTCTATTTTTTTAATAAATTCATCTACGTTTTCCTGATCTATTATTAATCTATCTGGTTGATTAGTCTCATCTTTAAATATTTCATAAAAGTTACTTTCGGAATTATTAATTAATTTATCCAAGGAATATGAATTATTTAATATTCTACTCTTCTTTTCAAATGTTTTTTTAATAGCATTAATTATACTTTTTCTTATACATGCATTAGCATATGTATAAAATGTTACATCTTTTTCTTTATCAAAACTATGTATCGCATTTAATAAACCTAATAATGCCTCTTGGTATAAATCTGCTGTTTCAATACCAACAATATTGTATTGTTTTTTGTATTCCTTTAATATACCTAAAATATTCTTTTTATATTTCTCAATTATTATATTAGTAGCATCTTCATTATTTTCACTACATAAATATAATAATTCATTATCATTATGCTCACTATATTTCATAAGTACACCTATTTATATTTCATTATTTCATATATAAGAATACCTGCCGCAACAGAAGCATTTAATGAGTTTATTTTACCTTTCATTGGTAATGATACAATTTCATCACATGATTCATGAACTATATGTTTAAGACCATGTCCTTCACTTCCAATTATTAAACATGTCTTGCCAGTAAAATTGATACTTCTATAGTCTTTTCCAGACATATCAGCACCATATACCCAATAACCTAAATCTTTTAATTTTTTAATAGTGTTATTCAAGTTAACTACTTCAACTATTTTCACATTATTAATTGCACCAGCTGATGTTTTATAAACCGTGCTATTAACTGAAACACTTCTATTTTTAGGTATAATTATATAATTAACTCCAGCACATTCACAAGTCCTAATAATCGCACCAAAATTATGTGGATCTTCAATAGAATCCAACATAACGATATAATTAGAATTATTATCTTCTTCTATATTTTTAATATCAAGATATTCATATTCTTCTATATCTAATGCAATTCCTTGATTAGCTGAGTTATTACACATTTTATCTAATTTGTTTTTATCAATATGATATCTTTTTAGATTCAATTTATTTAATTTATTAATTATTTCTTCATCTTTAAAATTATTATCTAAAAATACTTTGTATATTTTTTTATTACTATTTAATATTTCATTAACAACATTTTTTCCATATACTAACATGTTTACCTCCACTGAATAATTTAAAAGAGAATAGAAATTGTATTCTCTTTAGAATTTTACTTCATCACCATTTATATGATTATATAGTTCATCTAATTTAGGCTTTCTTGCTTGAATTATTTCAATTATTACTCCAACTATTACCATAATTACACTGACAATTCTTGCAATTTTAAAATTTCCTAACATTAAACTATCTGTTCTAAATATCTCAATAAAAAATCTTGCAAAACCATACCATATCAAATAAAATCCAAATATTTGTTTCTCTTTAATGTATTTTCTTCTCCTAATAAATAATGCAATTATGAATCCAAGTATACACCAAAGAGATTCGAAATAAAACATTGGTAAATGATATGCTCCATTTATATACATATTATCTACAATAAATTGAGGAATAATTCTAATATTGATTAATGTATAATAATCAACACTAATACCATAAGCTTCAGAATTAAAGAAATTTCCCCATCTTCCAATAGCTTGAGCAAGTAATAATGGTACAACTACTATATCAAGCATTTTTCCTACTCTCATTCCATACTTTCTACAATATAAAATCATAGTGATGCATCCAAATAGTAATCCCCCATGTATTGCAAGTCCACCTTTCCATACCATAAATATTTCGGATAAATGTTCTTTATAGTAACCAAATTCAAATAATACATAATATAATCTAGCTCCAAGTATTCCTATAATTAATGTCCAGAATATCATATTAAATGTAAATTCTTTACTAATATGAAATTTATTGGTTTCATTAATTATCATAAAATATGATATTATGACTGCAATTATTATTAATAGGCTATACCACCTAACATCAAATCCTGCAATTGTAAATGCAACAGGTGACATATTATCTACCTACTTTCTTTGTAATTAAATTATCTAAAAACATTTTTAAAACACTAATGAATATAGCTATAAAAAATACTGAGATAAAATTACCAATAATAAAATGCTCTTTCATTAGAATATCGCATAATTTTAATATAATTATATTTACTATCGGATATGCTATACCATATGTAATAATAGTGAGAGGAAGTGTCCAATATATTAATAATGGCTTAATTGTATAATTAAGTAAACTCAATATTACCGCAGCAATTATAGCAGAAACAAATCCATCTATATAGATATTAACAAACAAATAATCAGCTATCAATAAAACAATTGCATAAACAATTATGCTAGTTAAAAACTTTAATAAATCACTTTTATTATCATATTTATTATTATCAATTTTATATAATTTGGCCTTATTCATTTAAACCTTCCTTATAATATTTTTCCTTTTTCTAAAGTTAAGAAATGATTACATATTCTATAATGATATTTATATAAATCTCTTTCTTTTTCTTTGAATGTTTTATCATGCGACTTAACATGAACTTTTTTATTTGATAATTTTATCATTAATTCACTAAATAATTCACCAAGTTTAGAGTTAATTTCACTAATGCCTTTTCTATACATATTTTTTGATACTCTTTCAGTTCCAATTCGCTTATTTCTATAATACTTTTCAAATTTTCTATAACTACCATCAATATTGTATGTGGAAGCAAGATTAAATAAATCACGTGCTAACTCTTTTAATCTATTACTTTTAATAACATCATTAATAGATGCAATAATATTATCAAATTTATCTGTTATCTCTCTCAATTTTTTACTATCTTTTTTATCTGTAAAATTTAAATTACTTATTTCAGTTAAACATTCACTTATTCTAACATAACAATCATTATAATCCAAGTCTTCTTCTTCAATTGTTACATCAATATTACTTTCATATAATAATCTTTCTTGAGATTCAACGTGTAATAAATCACTATATGTATCTTTGAAAGAATCGCTATCTCCTAACAAATCAGCAATTAATTTACGTCTATCTTCTACATCTTTATACATCTCAATTCTTAATTTTTTTTCTTCCTCACTACCTTGCTTTAAAGTTGCTAATTTTTGATGTTTTTCTTTAATCATTTTTGAATACAAAAAATAATCTAAAGCATATTGATTTTTCAAAAATTCTCTATTATATCCTTCAGCAACAACACCATTAGTCTTTGCTTTAGGTTCAACCATTTGTTTTCTTTCTAAAGATTTCACTTCTTCTTTTTGAGGTGCTTTTTTATTAGCAGGTCTGAATTTTTGCTCAGCTATAATTTTATTTATTTGTTGTATAATTGTATCAATTGTTTCTGCTTCATATGCATAATTATTTATTATTTTAGCGATTTTGTTTTTCTCTGCAACTGGTGCATTTTTTTTGCTCATCTCTTGATATATAGCATAATATTTTTCATAATTATTTAGACTAACTTGAACATCCAAACGTAATTTAGATAAAAAACTCTGTACATCTTCATCACTATTTATTTTTCTAATATCATCATAATAACTATATAATATTTTATATACTTGTTCTTGTTTCGCACTTCCATTTCTCAATTCATTTTCACTTTTAATACGAGATATTAATGCAGTTTTTACTAAATTATAATACATATGAATGTCTCCTTACTATACACAACAATTATACAATAGTACCAATCCAAATGCAATAATATTACTTCTTAATATGTACATCCATTTGTGTATATGGTATCTCAATATTATTTTTCTTTAATGCAACTCTTACTTTTTCCATAAAGTCAAAGTATGCATTCCAGTAATCTTCAGTTTTTACCCAAAATCTTGCTGTAAAATCTATTGAAGAAGTATTATGGGTTTTAAGTCTAACAAATATTGGTTCTTCTTCTAAAACATATTCTATATTTTTTATAACATCAGTTATTACTTTCTTTACTTTTTCAATATCAGAATTGTATGAAACACTTATTATTTCATTAACCATTCTTTTCTTCATAGCACTATAATTAATAATTAATGTATTTGATAAAGTACCATTAGGTATTTGAACAACAATATTTTCAATTGTGTTTATTGTCGTATAAAATAATGATATCATTGTTACAGTTCCACTTTTGCCTTCTGCTTCAATAAAATCTCCAACTTTGAATGGTCTAAATATTAGTATCATTAGGCCACCTGCAAGATTAGATAAACCTCCTTGTAAAGCAAGACCTATTGCTACTGCAGCAGAACCTATAATTGTAATTAATGAAGTCATCGGAACACCAAGAATACTCAATATTGTTACAAATAATAATACCTTTAAACTTATTGATATAAAACTTACTAAAAACCCTTTAACTCCTGGATCTAATTTGCCAAATTTATGCTCTTTTCTTAAAAATCTAGTTAACATATTAATTAACTTACTGCCAACAATTAAAATAATAATGCATACCAATAATTTAATACCAAAATTAATCCCCATATTTGTTAATTTATCTAACATTTTTTCCATAAATAACTCCTTTTATAAATACTTCTTTAAAAATTGACCAGTAAATGATTCTTTTACTTTTGATACTTCTTCAGGTGTACCTGACGCAATTACTTTACCACCGAAATCTCCGCCTTCTGGTCCTAAATCAATTATATAATCTGCTTGTTTAATAATATCTAAATTATGTTCAATCACTATTACTGTGTCACCATTATCAACTATTCTATTTAATATTGCAAGTAATTTTTTAATATCATCTTGATGAAGTCCAGTTGATGGTTCATCTAATATAAACATACTCTTGCCAGTTGGTTTCTTTTGAAGCTCTTTTGCAAGTTTAACACGTGATGCTTCTCCTCCTGACAAAGTCACAGCACTTTGTCCTAGTTTAACATATCCAAGCCCTACTTCTTGCATTATTTTTAATGTTTTAAATACTTTAGGAACATTTTCAAATACTTTTAATGCCTCTTCTACTCTTAAATCTAGTACTTCTGAAATGTTTAATCCTTTAAATTTAATTTTTAGTGTTTCTTTATTATATCTTGTTGCATTACATACATCACAAGGAACATAAACATCAGGTAAGAAATGCATTTCTATTTTTTTAACGCCATCACCCCAACAAGCCTCGCATCTTCCACCTTTAACGTTAAAACTAAATCTACTTTTATCATATCCATGTATTTTAGCTTCGCGAGTTTCAGCAAACACTTCGCGTATTGCATCAAATACGCCTGTATAAGTTGCTGGATTACTTCTTGGAGTTCTTCCAATTGGATCTTGTGTTATATTAACAATTTTATCAATTTGTTCAATACCTTTTATATCTTTATATTTACCAGGTTTATCTTTTGATTTATTTATTTTATTTAATAAAGTCTTACCTAATATTTCATTTACTAAAGTTGATTTTCCACTTCCTGATACTCCTGTTACACAAATAAATTTACCTAATGGAAATTCTACTGAAATGTTTTTTAAATTATTTTCTTTACATCCGGTAATTTTAATAATTTTTCCATTTCCTTTTCTTCTTTTTTTTGGTACATCTATTTTTTCTTTACCACTTAAATATCTACCAGTAATAGATTCATTACATTTCATTACTTCTTCTGGAGTACCGCATGCTACTAAATAGCCGCCTTCATTACCTGCTTTAGGTCCAATATCCACTAAATAATCTGCTTCTAACATAGTTTCAGTATCATGTTCAACAACTATTAAAGTGTTTCCTAAATCTCTCATTTCTTTTAATGAGGCAATGAGTTTTGCGTTATCTCTTTGATGAAGGCCAATAGATGGTTCATCTAATACATAAAGAATACCAGAAAGTCTACTTCCTATTTGAGTAGCAAGTCTAATTCTTTGTGCTTCACCTCCTGATAAAGTTGCTGCTGTTCTTGAAAGTGTTAAATATTCAAGTCCAACATTTTTTAAGAAATTTAATCTTTCTTTTATTTCTTTGATTATTAAAAATGATACTTCTTTTTGTTCATTATTAAGTTTTAAATTATCAAAGAAATCAATTAATTCCCTTATACTTAAATTAGATACCTCATATATATTTTTACCGTTTATTTTAACACTTAATGCTTCATCTCTAAGTCTAGTTTCGTGACAATGTGGACATGGAAGTTCAGTCATATATTTTTCAATCCACTCACGTATTGCTCCACTAGTTGTCTCCATATAACGTCTTTCTAAATTAGTAATTATTCCTTCAAAGTAATCATAACTTTTTAACGTACTACCACTTCTTGTAGTTAAAGTTAAATCTAACTTATCGGGAGATTTATATAGAATTATATCTAATTCCTCACGTGTTAAATCTTTAACTGGTTTATACAAATCAATATTATAATGCTTAGCAACTAAAGATAGTTTTTTAAATGCAATATTTAATGTCTCACCACTTTGGAATGATGCAACAGCTCCATCCATTATTGATAAATTCTTATCTGGTATTAATATATCTTCATCTATATGCAAATTAACACCAAGTCCTTTACAAACAGGACATGCTCCATATGGACTATTAAATGAAAATAACCTCGGTTCGAGTTCGGGTATACTAAAATCACATAATGGACAAGCATAATTTTCACTCATAATAATTTCTTTGTCACCAATTATATTAATTATAACTTTTCCATTCGCATTCTTACATGACAATTCTATGGCTTCAAATATTCTAGAACGACAATCTTCTTTTATAACTATTCTATCAACAACAATATCAATATTGTGTTTTTTATTTTTATCTAAAATTATTTCTTCGCTTAAATCTTTTACTTCATTATCTATTCTTACTCTAACAAATCCATCTTTTCTTAAATCATCAAGTAAGTCTTTATGTGTTCCTTTTTCACCATGAACAACGGGTGACAAAATTTCTATTTTAGTTCCGATTGGATACTCAAGAACCTTATTAGTCATTTCTTCAATACTTTGTTCAGTAACAGGTATATTATGATTGGGACAATATGGCGTTCCAATACGCGCAAATAAAAGTCTTAAGTAATCATATATTTCAGTAACTGTTCCAACCGTACTTCTAGGATTTTTATTTGTAGATTTTTGATCAATACTTATACTTGGACTAAGTCCTTCAATAGAATCAACTTCTGGTTTATTCATATTACCTAAAAATTGTCTAGCATATGCACTTAGACTTTCAACATATCTTCTTTGTCCTTCAGCATAAATAGTATCAAATGCTAAACTTGATTTACCACTTCCTGATACTCCAGTCATAACGATAAATTTATTTTTTGGAAGTTCTAAATCTATGTTCTTTAAATTATTTTCATGTGCATTTTTTATTATAATTTTATCCATAATATCACCTTCAAAGCGTTAAATATTATAACACAATAATAAAAATAAAACCATATGTTATTGGGCAAAAATATGTTTGTATTGATAAACAAACAAAAATATTAGTATTTTAATAATTACAACCAATATTCATGTTATTAGTATTATTTAATTCATAATCACAACATTCACATGCATACCCATCACTATTTGCTATACATTTAGTATCAGAACCAACTTTTGAAATAATACAAGAATCTACATATGAATTAGATTCTTCTGGATTTACTTTATATATTTTAATTAGATAATCACTAGGGAAATCAGTACCAGTTAATGGATCTTTAATATTACCTGATATATAGTTAGTATTTTGAAGTTCACCAAGTCTAACGTATATTTCATTTCCATTTGTAAAAGATGATAACCAAGAATCATTTAAATCAACATATACAATTGCAGCTTCTTGAATTTCTTTAAATTTATTTGCTAAATCTTCCTCACTTGAAGTGTCTGTACTTGTACTGAACATTGAAATTGATACTCCACCAATTAAAGCAATTACAGCAATAACTGCCAATAATTCTAAAAGAGTAAAACCTTTTTTCATATCATCACCTAGTATGATTATACAATATAATACGCATTTTTTAAAGATTATTTTTAATATAATTAGTATAACTATCATATCCAATGATATATCCTAAATCATATATTTTAGATAACATATCCTTATTTATAATATTTATAAATCTTTTATTATTATACCCATTATTAATATCATTTATAGCATCAAAATAACCGAATTTAAATATTTTAATAATATCATCCATATCTACCTCCTAATAATAATATTAAAGATTTAACATTAAAAACACTACAAAAAAAATCATAAAAATTTTATTTATGATTTTTTGCTAATACTAGTCTACTTTTTTTTACATCATCTTTGTGTATATTATATAATTCTTTTGCATTATCGCTTAAACAATCTTTTTCGTCTACATATATTTTATGTATAGCAGAAGCAGCATTAAATGCTCTAGCATGTAACGATATTGCAACATCTGTTGTAGCATCCAACCAATTAAATGCAGCATCAGCCATTTTTCCCAATATTATTATATCAATATTAATATTTTTATTTATAAAATTTAAACATTTTTTATGTGTGAAACCATATTCTGCCATTACATCTTGATTCTTTTCAAACCATTCTGCAAGTGGTTTATATAAGTTAATTATACTTTCATATTTTTTATCAAACTTTTCATTTAATATCATAATTATTCTCCCATAAGAAGTATTATATTATTATTGATATTTAAAGTCAAATTAAAAGAAGGAATTAATTATTTCCTTCTTCATTATCAATTACATTTCCTGTATCTACTGAATTAATTGGAGGGTTAGAAGGTTCACTATCATTTGAACCACTTTGCACTATTTGCCCAGTAGAGTCGCTATTACTTGGTGTTTCACCAGATTCTGGATTACTTGGTGTCTCACCTGTTCCAGGTTCATTTGGTGTTTCACCAGATTCTGGATTACTTGGTGTTTCACCTGTTCCAGGTTCATTTGGTGTTTCACCAGATTCTGGATTACTTGGTGTCTCACCTGTTCCAGGTTCATTTGGTGTTTCACCAGATTCTGGATTACTTGGTGTTTCACCTGTTCCAGGTTCATTTGGTGTTTCACCAGATTCTGGATTACTTGGTGTCTCACCTGTTCCAGGTTCATTTGGTGTTTCACCAGATTCTGGATTACTTGGTGTTTCACCTGTTCCAGGTTCATTTGGTGTTTCACCAGATTCTGGATTACTTGGTGTTTCATCCGTTACATAATATATTTCAATAACATTTTCTTCAGGATTTTCTGAAATGAATATTGAATCTGTATAGTTATCTAATTTATATCCTTCTAATTGTACCGCATATTTAGAACCTAAAATTTGTTCTCCTATTTCTCCATATTCTGTTACACTAGAATATAATTCACCATTATGATATGTTTCAATAATAAATGCTTCTTTATCTTCACTACTATTACCATCTTTTTTATAAATAGCACGTAGTGTCATATCATCAGTAAATGTTATTTTTTCAGATGCTTCATATTCATTTTCTTCTTCATCCATCCAATTGACAAATGAATATGATTGTTCATCTTCTGTATACCCTTCTCCTTCAGGTAATACTAATTCTAATTCCATGTTCCATATTGGATAATATACTGCATCCTCTGTAACTTTAACTTTTGTACCTGCTTCAATTGGTTCATCACAGGTTTCACTATTTTTACAATATCCTAATAGTACTAAATCGACTACATTTGGATTTTGTTTGTTAGTAACTTTATCATTTTCTTGATATGTTAATGTTACAGTTTTTTGAAGTAAAGGTAATTCGAAATCATCATTATAATTATAATTTCCTGATTCTTCACCATCAATACTAACACTATATGAATTAGAATCATAATATACTTTTAGTACAAGTCCATTATCCTTACTTACTCTTCCGCTCAACTTATTAGCGGTATTACTACTATCATATGAATACCCACCAATAGAGATAATTGTTGCTTTAACTTTTCTGTTTACATAACTATTATAAGTCTTACTTGTATATAATGTAGCATTATTATCGTCATCTACAGTGTAATAATTAACAACATATTTAGCACCTTGTGCAGAATATATTGCATTTACTGTTAAGTTAGATTTAACAGAAGTATAATTACCTTTCCATCTAATAAAATTGTAGCCGTAGTGTTCTGGGGCACTTGGCGCATAAGCATTTTCCCCATACTTTACTTTTTGTGTATCAACTACTTTTTTAGCTATAGTATCATAAAACTTCACTTTATAATACAAAGTATCACATTTAGCATAAACAGTTAAATTTTTTTCTAGTTTTTCAAAAGTTTCAACTTTTTCATTTTCTTTTGTATACCAACCAGAAAACTCACATCCTTCATGCTTTGGTACTTGTGGTACTTCCGCGTTTTGACCAACCTCTAATTCTTGAGTACTTATTGTTTCGTGATTGTAGTCATCTATAAATTTAACTTCAATAGTATTTTTGCCATCATCTATTGCTTTATATATAAGAAAGCCAATTCCAATAGCTGCTAAAATACAAACAATTAGTACTGCTACCCATTTTGATTTCATCTTTTTCCATTACCTCCCTCATAACCTTCTATATGGTTACAATTTAATTATAGTATACTTTTTCGAAAAATCAAAGAAAAATCGACAAAATCATTAAAAAATAGTCTTTTTATAAGACTATTGCAATTAAATTATTACTTCCTTTATTAACCATCTTAGTAATTGTTTGTGACAATTTATATTTTGCTGAATCTGGTAATAGTGATAATTTTCCTTGAATTCCTTCTTGGACTATTTCATTTAAGCTTCTTCCAAATATCTCGCTTTCCCATATTTTTTCAGGATTATTTTCATCTTTCATAATATAATCAATTAATTCTTTACTTTGAAGTTCACTTCCAATAATTGGTTCAAAGCTGCTTTCAACATCAACTTTAATCATATGAATACTAGATGCTTTTGCTTTTAATTTTATTCCAAATTTTCCACCTTGTTTTATTATTTCTGGCTTATCTAATTTCATGTCACTAATTCTTGGTAGAACAATTCCATAACCAGTTTGATATACTTGTTTAAGAGCACCTTTAATATTCTCATATTCTCCTCTTCCCTCGCTAACACTTAAGAATATTTTAAGTAAATCTCCTTTTGAATTAACGCTTTCTCCAACCACTTCTTTTAATATATCATTAAATAATTCTGGTTTGGCTTCTAGTGTTATTGTTACTTCAGAATTATCAGTATCTAAGGACGAAATATATGCATTAGATATAGATGGCGAATTTTCTAAATTTAGATTTATTTTTTCTACATCTCTTAATTTGTCAATATTAATTATAGATGATTTCATTTTTTCAATAAATTCTTGTTTAATTTCATGACTATTTTTAAGTACTCCAACCCAGTCTGGAATATTAAATTCAATATGATCTACAGGAAATTCATATAATGCTTCTTTTAATATATTTGTAATATCAGAGTCAGTCATATCTGCTACACTAACAGGAATAACTGGAACATTATATTTTTCCTTTAAACCATTTGTTATTTTTAATGTGTCATCATTATTTGGATGAATACTATTCATAATGACTATAAATGGTTTATTTATTTCTTTTAATTCATTAATTACCTTTTCTTCTGCAGCAATATAATTATTTCTAGACATTTCTCCAATACTTCCATCAGTTGTAATTACTATTCCAATTGTAGCATGATCTTTAATTACTTTTTCTGTTCCAATTTCAGCCGCTTCAATAAAAGGTAATTCTTCAGCAAACCAAGGAGTTTTTACCATTCTAGGATTACCAAGTTCATCTTGATATCCTAATGCTTCAGGTGTTACAAATCCAACACAATCAACAAGCTTAATATTTGTTTTTAAACCAGTAATATTAATGTTAGCACCACTACTTGGAACAAACTTTGGTTCAATAGTCATAATTGTTTTGCCACCTGCAGTTTGAGGTATTTCATCTAAACATCTTTTCTTTTCATTTTCATCTTCAACATATGGAATAATTAACGTTTCAATACATTTTTTTATAAAAGTGCTTTTACCTGTTCTAACTGCTCCAACTACACCCAAATATATTTCTCCATTAGATTTTTTA
>CAMUZE010000021.1 GCA_947165135.1 uncultured Clostridia bacterium | reverse complement strand
TATCTAAATCACTTAAATCTTCATTATGAAATATCATATTAACTGTAACATATACTTTTTTATTTAATTTATGAGCAAACTTTGTTCCTTCTTCAATTTCATCTAAAGAAAAATTATTAGCATTGGCTCTTAAACTATAATTATATCCACCAATATATACAGCATCTGCACCATATAAACATGCAAATTTTAATCTATCTAAGTCCCCAGCAGGTAATAATAACTCATATTTCATTATAAATCACCCACCTTATATTTAATATCATGTTCTAAGAAATAATAATCACTATCTATAAGATTATATAATTCTTTATTATTATAGTTTACAAGTATCATTTTGGTATTTATATCATCTATTCCACTTAAATTAATAATTAAATTTATATTTCCAAATTCATTTAAATATTTAGATGCGCAAAATATCTTATCATATGTAACAATAGTTCCATCTTTTTCTTCTTTAATATCTAATATTTTATTTGATACTAATTCTCTTAATTTATAACTATCTTTATTTTCTAAATTATAATTTTTATTAAAATTACTTACTAAATTTCTACGAGAATACATTAAATGATTTTTAGATATATAGAAATAGAATAAATTAGATTTAGTTTTATTCATTATTTCTTTAATTTCATTTATCATTAAATCATTATTTATAACAACATTTTTATATCCAAGTTCATTTAAATAATTAATTGCACTATAATTAGATAAAATATGATTTTCATATAATATTATTCTTTCTTTAGATATTATATCTGTAAGACCAATATCTTCTACAATAAACATAATTTTTTTATTAAAATTATTATATATTTTTCTAAATTCATCTATATTTCTATGTAAGAATTTATTCATAATAACATAAATATTATATTTATTAGATAATTCATTTATCTCATCTACATCAAAATAAACATCAAATCCAATAGAATAACCTTTTAAAGGCAAAATAAAAGTATTGAAATTATTAAATAATTTCAACTCTTTATTATTTGGAATAATTAAATATTTTTCTTTTTGCATACTCCTATTGTGTCACCCACTTCTATAAATTCTACATCATACTCATTATTATTTTTAAGGTAATCAATAAATCTTTCTATTTTTCTAACCATTTGTCTTAAGTTTTTACTTTTAATTTCAGAACTTTTTCCTACATATCCATGAAAATTTAAATTATCTATAATTATAATTCCATTATCATTTAAATTAGAACTATATTTATTTAAGAAGTTCATATTTTGACTTTTGGCAGCATCAATAATTATTAAATCAAATTTATCATTAACATCAACTTCTAAAGCATCCCCATGTATTAAAGTAATATTATTAAGTCCACTTAATTTAACATTAGAAACTGCAATATCAAATCTATTATTATCCCTTTCTATACTTGTTATATTATTAACAATCTTATTACTTGCAAAACATATTGTTGAATACCCTATAGCAGTACCTATTTCTAATATTGAATGAATAGTATTATCATTTATTATTTTATTAATTGTATTAATAGTATCTTCACTCATTATTGGGACATTATTCTTATGTCCATAATCTTTTATTTCGTTTATTAGCTCTCGTAATTTATCCATAATCCTTCTCTTTTTAATTTAGAAACAGTGCTTGTATGTTCACCATCTGTTTTACTAAAATATGTTTTTCCATTTTTATCTGCTACAAAATAGTAATAATTATGATTTGTTGGCTCAATTGCAGCCTCTATAGATTTAATACCAGGATTACATATAGGTCCAACTGGTAATTTTCCATTCATACATGTACTTCTTGTATTATATGCATTACATGATTTTAATTCACTCATTTTTAAATCACGAGACCAATTATCTATACGTTCTGCATAATATGTTGTTACATCACTACCTAAAGACCATCCATCTTTAAGTCTATTATAAAATACTCCTGCAACACCTTTTCTATCATTAGAAGAACTTGCTTCAAGTTCAATAATTGATGATAATGTAATCATTTCATGAATAGAATGTTTGCTTGATGTTATCTCATCTTTATATTTTTCTAATTTATTTTCCATATTATTTAACATTGTTTTAAATATATCTTCAACACTAGTATTTACATAGAATTCATATGTATCTGGGAATAAATATCCTTCAAGTGAATAATATATTTTACTGTTTTTAATATCATCAGTTAAAAACCAATATTTATCAATTAAACTATCTAAATATTCTGTATCTTTTAATTTATCTAATATTTCACTTTCAGTAATACTAAATTCACTAGTTATTTTATTTATAATATATCTCATGTTTTTGCCTTCAACAAAAGTTACCATTTTTGTTTCTTGTAAATTAACACTACCTTTTTCTAATGTTTCAATAAGTTCAGATACATTATTATGTTTATTTAAAATATAATCACCATGTTCAAGATTAGTAGGTTTTTTAAATTTAATATAAATTTTATATGCTAATTCTGACTTAATTAAATCTTTTTCTTTCAACAAACTAGATAATGTACTATAAGTTTGTCCTTCTTTTACATTTATAATTACTTTTTCACTTTTACCATGATAGTTTATACAATAAAAATATGCTCCTACTAAAGCAATAGAAGTCACTAAAATTATTAAAAATATAAATTTAATTAATTTTTTCATACTACTCACTTTCTAAAGAATCAAGTACCCTTGATAAAAAATCATATTCTTCTTCTTTTGATACTGGTTTTAATTTCGTTACATTTCCTTTGTCACTTAATACATAAGTTGATGCATAACAAATAATATTACCATTTTTATCTTTTTCTTCATCCGTATACACAAGATAATTTACTTTTAATGTTGTATCTTCAATGTCTAAGATAACTCTATACTCATGTTTTTTTCCATGAGAGTTTTTTAATGTAATATGATTATCTTTCATTAATCCTCCTATCAAGATATGCTTGAAGTATTATAGTTGCAGCAATCTTATCAATTACTTTCTTTCTATTCTTTCTTTTTGTATTATTATTTATTAGCATTCTTTCTGCTTCAACAGTAGAAAGTCTCTCATCTTGCATAATAACTTCTTTATTAAATTTAGATATTAATTTATCTCTAAATTCTAAAGTTATTTCACTTCTTTTAGATAAACTACCATCTAAATTTTTAGGATTACCAAGTACAAATGCATCCACATTAAAATTAATAACAACATCTTCAAGTTTTCTCATTAATTCTTCTTCTGTTTCATATCTTATTACATCTAAAGATGTTGCTATAGTGGATGTTCTATCACTTATACTAAGTCCTAATGTTTTACTTCCTAAGTCCAAACCTAAATATATCATTTTTCTTTAATAAAGTTAACTAGCATTAATTCTAGTATATCTTCCCTTTTAAACTCAAGAATTCTACTTCTACATTCTTTATAACTAGATATATATCCAGGATCACCGCTTACTAAATAAGCAACTATTTGTTTAGTTGGATTATATCCTCTTTCTTCTAAATCTTCACATATTTTAAGTAATGTCTTTTTAGTGTTCTTATTAATAATACTTTCTGTATCTACTACAGTAGTTTCATCATTTGACATAAACATCACTCCTTCTATGTAGTATTTTATCAAAAATAATGAAATATAACAATATGGAATATTATGATATAATTATTATGAGGTGGAAGTAATGATATATTATCCAAAAATATTTGGTACTTGTGCTGGCGCTAATACAGCCATTAAACTTGCCTTTGATCTAAAAGAAAAATTTAAGAACAAAAGAATATTTATATATAAAGAAATATTACATAATCCATATGTAATTGAATTATTAAAAAAATCAAATATTGAATGTATAGATGATTTAACCAAACTAAAAATAGATGATATATTAATAATTAGAGCTCATGGTGAACCTAAAAGCACATATGAATATTTAAATAAGAAAAAAATCAATTATCATGATGCTACGTGTATTAAAGTTAAAATGATACATGAAATTGTAGAAGAAAATTATAATAAAGGAAAGAAAATAATAATAGTGGGTAAAAAAGATCATCCTGAAGTAATAGGCACTAATGGATGGTGCAATAATGAAGCCATAATTATAGAAAACAAGGATGATTATAAAAAATTAAATGACAATAACTATTTCATTGTTTGTCAAACTACTATTAATAAAGACAAATTAGATTCATTAATTAATTATTTAAATGATAATAATATTTCATATGAATACAAAAACACAATATGTAATGCTAGCAAATTAATACAATCATCATCAGTAGACATTACTAATAATTTAGATATTATGTTTGTTATAGGTGGAAAAAATAGTTCTAATACTAAAGAATTATATAATGTATGCAATGAGAAAACTAAAACATATTATTTTTCAAATATAGAAAATTTTTATGACTTTATTATAAAAGAGAATTATAGTGAAAATACAAGAATTGGATTTACTGGAGGAGCATCTACGCTAAAAGAACAAGTTTATGATTATTCTAACTTACTACAGTTTGTAATATATTATAAAAATAAATTAAAAGAACTTATTAAAGAAATAAAAAAATATAATAATTCATTATTAAATAATACTGATAATAGAATAATTAAAGATGCAATAAATAAATTTATTGAGATGAATAAAGATGGTAAATTTATAAGAGGATGCTTAATAGATTTAGGGTATAAATTACATAATAATGATAATTATTCTACTCCACTGTCTATTGCATATGAAACATTCGAAACATCAATACTAATTCATGATGATATTATAGATAATGCAGATGTTAGAAGAGGTAAAAAAACTATTCATGAAAAATATAAAGATGATTTTAATAAATATAAAATAGATAGTACCCCTACTTCACTTGCACTATGCATCGGGGACTTAGGCTTATATTATTCTAATCAAATAATTGTTGATAATTATAAGAATGATAAAAACTTATCTAAAATATTACATTATTATAATGAAATAATAATTAATACTATCAAAGGCGAAATATTAGATGTATATTTACCTTTTATAGAAAAAAATGATAAAAATCATAAATTATATGAAAATGATATTTTGGAAATATATAAATTAAAAACATCTTATTACACTATAGTGGGACCTTTTATACTTGGTATGATATTAGGCAATTCAAGTACTAAAGAAATAAATACATTTAAAGACACATTACTTAATTTAGGAATAGCATTTCAAATAAAAGATGATATTTTAGGAGTATTTGGAGATAATAAATTAATTGGTAAATCAACAAGTTCTGATATTGAAGAATTTAAACAAACAATACTTTATTCTTATATAAAAATAAACAAAAAAGAATATTTAAATGATTTATTAAAATATTATGGAAAGAAAAATAAATCAAAAGAAATACAAAAAATATTTAAAGAATCTGGTGCATTAGAATATGCGAATAAAAAAATGAATGAGATGTTTAATGAAGTTAAAAATAATATCAATAAGCTAAATATCAAAGAAGATATAAAACAAATTTTATTAGGATTTATTAAATATTTAGAAATAAGAAAAAAATAAATGTTTTAAACATTTATTTTTATTTTATACTTCCTTTTGTAATATTTCTATGTTGATAAGATTCTAAGGCTTTATCAAATTCTTTTTCATCAAAATCTGGAAAACATGTCTCAGTAAAATATAATTCTGCATAAGCAATACTATATAACATAAAATTACTTATTCTAAGTTCTCCACTTGTTCTTATCATTAAGTCAACAGGAGGCAAATCATTATAAAGGTACTTATAGAACTCTTCAGTATCAATTTTATCTAAATTAATATTATTATTTTTATAATCCTCTGCTAATTTTTTAGCAGCATCTACAAGTTCTGCTTGTCCACCATAGTTTATGCAAAAATTGAATACTCCTTTTTTACATTTTCTGGTGCTTTCCTCTATCTCATCCATAACATTTAGGACTTCATCACTTAGAGGTCTACCTCTTCCAGAAAACACTACTTTTATATCATTTTTAACAAAAAAATTTTTATCACTTTTAAATGCTTTTACAAATAAGTTCATTAGATAACTAACTTCCTCTTCACTTCTTTTAAAATTCTCAGTTGAAAATGCAAAAACACTTAAGTATTCAACGCCTTTACTTAATATATACAAAGCAGTTTTTTTAAGTCTTTTATAACCTGCATAATGGCCTTCAGTTCTTTTCTTACCTTGTCTTGTTGCCCATCTTCCATTACCATCCATTATTATCGCAACATGCTTTGGAATCCCATTATTCATACTACCACTCTTTCTTTCGACTCCTTATATTATACTCAAAAAATATATAAATTTAAATTATTTTGTATTTTTTTGACACTTTTTATATATTTTATAGTATAATTTAGGAGAAATAAAAAGCGGAGGTGTTTTATGATAGAAAATATTGAAAAATTAATTGAAGAAAAAAATTATCAAAAAATTAAAAAAATATTAAATGAAATGAATGAATATGACATTGCAGAAATATTAGAAGAACTACCTCAAAAAGAACTTATTAAAATATTTAGATTATTAAATAAAGATATTGCTGCAGATGTTTTCTCTTATATGGATACTGATAAAGAAGCCATGATAATTGCATCATTAACAGAAAAAGAAGCTGTAGATATTATCAATGATATGGCAGCTGATGATGCTACTGACTTAATGGATGAAATACCTGCTAATGTAGTACATAGACTTCTTAAGAAAGTTGATCCTGAAACAAGACGTGATATTAATCAACTTCTTAAATATCCAGATAACTCTGCTGGTAGTATAATGACTGTCGAATTTGTTGATTTTAAAGAAGATTTAACAATTAGAGATGCTGTCAAAAAGATTAGACAAGAATATGATGATAAAGAAACAATAAATATTTGTTATGTAATCGACAATAAAAGAAAACTAATAGGAAAAGTAACATTAAAAGATTTAGTAGTTAATAATGAAGAAAAAATAATCAGAGATATTATGGATGATGATATTCATCCTGTAAATACTTTAATGGACCAAGAAGAAGTTGCTAAAATAATTCAAGATTATGATATCACAGCTGTACCAGTTGTGGATTCAGAAGGTAAATTAGTTGGAATTATCACAATCGATGATGTTGTGGATATTATTGAAGAAGAAGCAACAGAAGATATCGAAAAAATGGCCGCTATAACGCCAACAGAAAAATCATATTTAAAGCTTTCAGTATTTGATATTTGGAAAAGTAGAATTCCATGGCTATTACTATTAATGATATCTGCTACATTTACTGGAAAAATAATTCAGCACTATGAAACTGCATTAGCTGCTTGTGTAATATTAACATCATTTATACCAATGCTTATGGATTCTGGTGGTAATGCTGGAGGACAGGCATCTGTTACAGTAATTCGTGGACTTTCACTAAATGATATAGAATTTTCTGATATATTTAAAGTTATATGGAAAGAATTTAGAGCATCTATACTTATCGGTATTACACTTGCAATAGCAAATTTTGCAAAGTTAATGTTAATTGATAAAGTTAGCATAACTGTGGCTGCAGTTGTGTGTCTAACATTAATACTTGTTGTAATAATAGCAAAGTTTATTGGATGCACTCTTCCAATATTTGCCAAAAAATTGGGATTTGACCCTGCAGTTATGGCTAGCCCATTTATTACAACAATTGTAGATGCAATTTCTCTATTTGTATTTTTCCAAATAGCAGTAAATTTATTAAACATATAAAAATCACTTCACAATGAAGTGATTTTTTTACATTCCCATTCCTACTGGAGCAACTTGATGTTCACCAAAAGGTCTACCGATAACTCCAAAACCTTTTTCAATTCCATTTTTTCCACGAAGTGCATTTATTCGCTGACGAAGCTGTCTTAATTTTTCAGTAACTTCAATCTTTCTATTTAATGAGTTAATTTGCCTTTCTAATTTTCTACTATCAGCTCTCAGTGACCTTACAAATTTTCCTTTAGCATCAGGACCAAGATTAAATATTTCTGCTTCAGTTATTCTTTTATCACTCTCAGCAGCCTGTAATTGACTAGTTAAATCATCCATCCTATCGACATATCTTTTATCACCAGCAACTATATATCCATATTGTTTCATTTGTTTATTTTTTATATTGGTATATTTTACTATAGCAGCGTTTACAATCTGTCTTTGTTGACCAATTAGTCTTCCTTGTTTTTCTCTTAATTTTAATATTTTCTCAGATACCCTATACATTCTTCTTTCTGTTCTCTTCTTTTTAAGATCTGTTTTTACACTACTCATAGTTCTGCTAAGTGTATCCAAATTCTTATATTCTTTTTCTAGTTTACTAGCATTTTTTTCCATTTTCTCGTTAATGCTATTTATTCTTGCTTGTTGTAACCCATTCAACATATCATTAGCATTTGAAAATGTAAAATTTGCCATTGTGTTTTCGTGTATATTTTTTTCATTTACAAGTTGATTAACAACAGAACTCATATCAGGAATTGCATCATCATATTTTCCTTTAGCTGCCTCGATTACACCTTTTTCTTCTTCAATTAAATCATCATAACTAGAAAGTAAGAATTTATTTGCATCATGAGCTTTTTCTGTCATTAAAGCTTTGTTAACTTTAGCATTAAATTTTAATCTTTCTAATGCTTCTTCAGTCAATTTTCTATCTTTTATTTCCCCTTTTGATTTATCAAAAGGAATTCCTACACTATTAAAAATATATTCATAATCCGCTTCTGAAAGAAAATCAAAACCAGGAAGATCTCCACTGTTAATATATTGTTCTAATGTAAACATGTTTATACACCAGCTTCGCTTACAACTTTATTAATTTGTGCATTAATAAAATCCCATTCTTTTTGCTCAGTTATAGCATCTAAAGAATATGTTGCACTACTTTCATTTAACACTGATGCATATACTGCATCACTACCCTCAATATTATAAACCATAAATGACTTGTTAAATTCTAGTGAATCAATAATATCAAGTACAGATATCGTCATATCATTTCCATCTTGTCCTTTTATAACTAATTTGTTATTAAATTCTTCTTCCATAAATATCCTCCACTACTGTATAAAGTATAACATTTATGAAAGTTTATTTCAATTATTTTTCACTTTCTTCTAACATTGTAATAATACTTATGCCATAACCTAATTTAACATTATCAACAAGTACATTCGTAACTGCACCAATAATTTTATCATTTTGTATTATTGGTGAACCACTCATACCTTGGACAATACCACCAGATAATTTTAATAAACTATCATCTATTATTTCGAAACTAAAAGCTTTCTGTGTATCTTTTTTATTATAGTATTTATCTAAAATTTTAATATTATATTTTTCTACTTTTTTATTATCTGTTACTGTTAAAATATATGCTTCTCCTTTTTCTATTTCAGAAAAATTTGCAACTTGATATGTTCTTTTATTTGGAAGACTATTTGTATAATTGCCAAATATTCCCTTATTAGTGTTCTTACTTATATTTCCCAATGTTTTTCCATAAGAAATAGTTGCATTTTTACTGCCTACATAACCATTTCTACTTTTATCTATACTTGTAACTTTGCTTTCCAATATATTACCAGTTTTTATTTCAACTAAATTTCTACTATCACTTAATTTGATTTCATGTCCTAAAGCACCATATGATTTATTTTCAGGATTAATATATGTAAGTGTACCAATACCAATAACAGAGTCTTTTATATAAATACCAGTTTTATATATACCTCTTTCTTTTTCTATATTTAATTTTGTATTAATAATATTTCCATCTCTATTTATTTCAATGTTAATTTCCTTATTATTTAAAATGCTTTCATCTATCATATTAGATAATTCACTAGAATTATTTACATTTATTTTATTTATTTTAGTTATTATATCCCCAATTTTAAGATTATTTTTTGCAATGTATTCTCCTTTTACCTTATAAAATCCAATAACAATAATTCCATCTGTATTAATTTTAATACCAATACTCTCACCACCAGCTATTAATGAAGTGGGATATGCTAGTACTATAAGAGGAAATATAATACTTAATAATATTATGGATAATATTTTTTTCATGTTTTCACCTCTAATAGTATTATTAACTATAAAAAATATTTTAAATTACTAAATTTTTCCAAAAAAATAGAAGATTTACTCTTCTACCTCAAAATCACTTAATTTACCATTTTCACCAACTAATTTATTAATTGTTTCTGTAGCATTTTTAAGTTTACTCTCACAAAATTCAATTAATTTCATAGCTTCAGTATATTTAGATATTGATTTATCTAAATCTAACTCTCCGCTTTCAAGTTCATTAATTATTTTTTCTAAAGATTTAATACTATTTTCAAATGTTTTTTCTTTCATTTTTTATCTACTCCTTTTACAGTTGCATTTATTTTTCCATTTTTTACCAATATATTTATATCATCTTTTTCTTTTAATAAAGATACATCTTTAATAATTTTATTATCTTTGTAAACAATTGAATATCCTTTATCAATAATATTAACTGGATTTAATAAATTAAGTTTAATTTTATATGTCTCAATTTGTTTATTATAATTATCTATTCTAAGGTTAATAATACTATTAAGCTTATCATATAAAATATCTAATTTTTGTTCTTGCATATCATATAGTCTCATAGGATTATTTAATATATAATTCGATTTATATTTTTTAAGTAATTCATATGCATTTTGAAGTTTATTATCAAGAGCATTATTTATTCTATTTTTACAAGTTTCTAAATAATTAATTATTTCTTCTTTATCACGAGTTGCGAGTATAGCTGCTCCAGTTGGAGTTGGTGCTCTTAAATCAGCTACAAAATCACTTATTGTAAAATCTATTTCATGCCCAACACCGCTTATAATAGGAATTTCACTATTAAATATTGCCCTTGCTACTATTTCTTCATTAAATGCCCATAAGTCTTCAATAGATCCACCACCACGTCCTAAAATAATTGTATCAAGTGGAAATGTATTTGCTAGTTCTATCATCTTAACTATATTAGGAGCAGCATCATTTCCTTGAACTAAAGTTGGAAATACATATATTTGAACTAATGGATATCTTTTATTAATTGTAGATATAATGTCTCTTATGGCTGCACCCGTTGAGGCTGTTATAACACCAATTTTCTCTGGTAATCTATTTATTTTTTTCTTATATATTTCATCAAATAAACCTTCTTTAGAAAGCTTCTTCTTTAATTCCTCAAATAATTGATATAAATTACCTATTCCATCTTGATGCATACTATCAACATATATTTGATAACTACCACTTGCTTCATATACACTTATTTTTCCATGTACAAGTACTGCATCTCCATCTTTAGGTTCAAAATCAAGTCCACTACTTTTATAATTAAACATTACGGCATTAATCTTACTAAATTCATCTTTCAAAGAAAAATAAAGGTGACCTCTTCCATGATATTTTAAATTACTTATTTCACCTTTAATATATACATCTCTTAATAATTCATTTGAATCAATTGTAAACTTAATTATCCTATTGATGTCACTAATTGTAATGTATTCTCTATTCTCCATCTACTTCCTCATTATCTCTGATTTTATCAAGTACAGCATTTATTAATTTAACTACTTTATCGTCACTATATTTATGAGCAAGTTCAACGGCCTCATTAATAACTACTAAATCTGGAGTATCATAATTTAACATTTCATATGTTGCTAGTCTTAAAATAGATGCATCAGTTTTACCTAATCTATCTATGGTCCACTTATCCAAATATTTATTGATTATTTCATCTAACTTTACTTGGTTTTCAAGTACTCCATTAACAATATCTCTAACATAAGTATTATCAATTTCTAAATTTTCATGAAATACATCTTCAAGATTATATTCTATATTTTCTTTTTTATATATTTCAATTTGATATAAAATAATCATTACTTTTTCTCTTGCTTCAGTTCTTGTTAGTTTCATAATATCCTCCAAAATCTAATAAAATTATAACACAAGAACTAAGAAACATAAAGTCCTTTACAATAAAAAACCTAGTAGTTTTTCATTAAAATTAATTAAGGTTATAATTATCATTATTCACATTCAGCATTATTTAAATTAATATAACAAAATAATCTGCTTGCATTATCAACTACATTTATATTCCCATCACTATCAGCAAAACCAGTGTGATCAGTTCCGTTACATCCATATTCTTCATCAGCATTTTGATTAGTTGTACTACAATTTCCTGGAAATGCTGTATTTAGTACAGCTTTATTATTACTATATGCAGATGGATCTTTACCTTTTAGATAATATATTGTTCCATTTGTTTTAAAAGCAATATACATTTCAGTTATTAAATTGTTATCATCTACTATATATGCAAGAACTACATCTGAATTATAGAAAGAAGCACTAGCACTTTCAAAATTATCAAAAACAAAAGTGTTATTTACTACTAAAGTATTACCAATATCATATTCACCAATTGAATATAAATATCTTGGAGAATTAGACGAATTATCAGAACCATTTGTATTATTTGAAACAAGACATAATTCATCACTTATATTAGATTCTAATTCTACTTCATTGTCTAATTTAATATTAATATCTTTTATTTCTATGTCATCTGCATGTTTAACATAACTATGAGTTCCATCAGTTATTCTTACACTTAATATTCTTCCATCTGGATCTACCAATATACAATATTTATAGTTTGAACTACCTGTTAAATTTAATGATTTGACTACATCCACTCCTTGCACACTATTTTCAGCATTAGTATATGCTATAGTTTTACCAATGCCAGATGACATGCTATCCAATAAATATTGACTACGGACAGTGCCATACGTATTTTTTACTTCATTTTCAAAACTATTGATTTTTGCTTCCTTATACATATCTAATACATTTGGTAATGCTATAATTACAAGTATTGCAAGTATTGCAATTACAGCTAATAATTCTACCAAAGTAAATGCTTTTTTATCCATTAATATCATCTCCATATATTATTCTAACATAAATTTCAATTGTTCTAAATAACCTTTTTATATTAATAAAACTTACTAAATACTAGTAAGTTCTGTTTCTTTTTCTTTGAATTTTTCATCTACTATTTTGTTAAATTTATCAATCATTTCTTGTACTATTTCTAAGCACATATCTCTTTCATCTTCAGTTAATTCTTCATTTTTCTTTATTTTATTATTTTCATCTTGTCTAATATTTCTAAGAGCAATTTTTGCCTCTTCTGCCATAGTAGATGCAGTTTTTACATATTCACGTCTTGTTTCACCAGTAAGTTCTGGAACAGTAAGCATAATAACTTCTCCATTATTAGTTGGAGCAATACCTAAATTAGCTTCATAAAGTGCTTTTTCAATATTCTTTAAAGATGATTTATCAAAAGGTTTAATTGAAAGAACACGTGCTTCTGGAATTGATATAGTAGCTAAGCTTTGAATTGGTGTTGGCACTCCATAATATTCAACCATTACTCCATGTAAAATATTTGGATTAGCACGACCAGCTCTAATAGTAGTAAATCTACTTTCTAGTGTTTCAATAACCTTATTCATCTTATTTCTAATTTCATTTTCATCTATCATAGTATCCCTCCATTCATATTATCATTATATAATATTTTATTCTTTATAATCAAGAGCATTCTTGTGTAGTCTTTTCACTAATTCTGTAATCTTACCATTATATTCATCTATTCTTGCATCTGTATTAGGTAAAAATAAATTATAATTATTTACATAACTTCTCATCATTTCCATAGCATTTCCTTGTGTTTTCATAATATTGGTATCTTTCATTTCAATACATTTTAACAAAGCTACAAAATCATATTCAAAATCACTTATACCATTAATATATAATTTTTTAATTAATTTTGAAAGTAATTTTAAATAAAATCTATCATCTTTAACTTCACTAATATATGTTTTAATATTAGTACGTGCTTCTTCAATTAATTTTTTATCTGCCAAATCAAAGAATACATTTAAAATAGCAACTTTTGCAAGAGCAATTCTACATTGTCTTAAATATTTTAAAGATTGTTTATTTGCACAATATGAATCATTATAATAATCTGCTGTTTCATCAAAGCCAAACATATTTACCTCCTTATAATTAATCATCACTCATTTTTTTAATTTTATCTAAAATGGTTAGTGCTTCAATTGGCGTTACTTCAAGTGGATTAATAGTTTTTATATATTCTCTTAATTCATCATTTTCTTCTTCCAAATTAAGTTCAAATTGTTTAATTACTTTTTCTTCTCCTGATTTTTTACTTTCAAATTCTTCTAAAAGTTCATTTGCCCTTTTAATAACACTACTAGGTAGTGATGCAAGTTTAGCAACGTTTATACCATAACTTTTATCTACTGCTCCATCCATAACTTTATGTAAGAAAGTAATATCTCCATCATTTTCACTTATTGTTACATGTACATTTTTAATACCTGGAAGTCTATTTTCCATATCAGTAAGTTCATGATAATGAGTTGAAAATAAAGTTTTACATTTTATTTTATTTGCTATATATTCTATAATTGCTCCAGCTAAACTCATTCCATCATATGTACTAGTACCACGTCCAAGTTCATCAAATAATATTAAACTCTTATCAGTTGCATTTCTTAATGCACTAGCACTTTCTTTCATTTCCACCATGAATGTACTTTCTCCACCAACTAAATCATCAGATGCCCCTATTCTAGTAAATATTTTATCAAATATTGGAATATTACATTTAGTAGCTGGTACATAAGAACCTATTTGATTTAATATTGCAATAATGCCAAATTCTCTCATATAAGTAGATTTACCACTCATATTAGGCCCAGTAATTATTAATATATTAGTATTACTATCAAGAATAACATCGTTATCTATGTATTCCCCTTCAATAACACTTTCTACTACAGGATGACGTCCACCAATTATCTCAACGATATTGTCTTCATTAATAGTTGGTTTAATAAAATTATTTTCTTCTGCTATAGTTGCAAATGATTGCATGACATCATAAAATGCAATTTTAGATGACACTTTTTGTAATTTAGAAATATATTTTTTTACTTCTTCTTTTATATTACAAAATGTTTCATATTCTAAATTATTTAAACTCTCTTCTGCATTTAATATTAAATTTTCTTTTTCTTTTAATAATGGTGTTATGTACCTTTCACAATTAGATAAAGTTTGTTTTCTATCATATTGATATTCTTCTTTAACATCTTTAACTTGTCCTTTTGGAACTTCTATGTAATATCCAAACACTTTATTGAATCCTACTTTTAAACCTTTAATACCAGTTCTTTCTTTTTCCTCTTTTTCAAAATTAGAAATGAAATCTTTACCACCAGTTTTAATATTTCTAAGTTCGTCTATTTCTTTATTATATCCAGTCTTAATTATTCCACCATCTTTAACAGTAAGAGGCGCATCTTCCATAATAGACAATTCTAATAATTTATATAGTTCATCAAATGTCTCTAATTGTTCTTCGCCTAAGTCATTTAATATATTATTAATATCCGGTATTACTTTAATACTTGTTTTTAATTGCAGTAAATCTCTAGGAGTCAAAGATGAACAAGCCACTTTACCAGTTAATCTTTCTAAATCATATATTTCATATAATAATGTTTTTAATTCACTCTTAAGTAAAAATTCATTTATTAGTTTTTCAGTTAAATTTTGTCTTTTAATTATTTCATCTTTACTTATTGATGGACTAATTATATAACTTTTTAATAGTCTACTTCCCATAGCAGTTTTAGTTTTATCCATAAAACCAAGTAAACTATTTTGTCTATCTTTGTTTCTTATTGTTTCAACCAATTCTAAATTCTTAATACACTCTTTATTTAATTCTAAAAAGAGTCCATTATCAATTATTTCTAATGTTTGAAAATGACTTAAATCCTGCTTTAAAGAATTAGTTAAATAATTTAAAACTAAAGATGTATTTGCTATTATTTTTTCATCGTCAATTCCATCAAATATATTATCATTTTTATATTTATCATCATTATTGTAATAAGATACAAATATATTATAATTTGTTTTTAGTAAATGTACTAAAGAAACATCAAATTTATCTTTGACTACAATTTCCTTTATACTTAAATTGACAATATGACTTATTAATTTATCTTGATTTTTTTCAATGTAAGTTGCATTTACTTTACCACTTAATAAATCAACATATGAAAGTACATAGACATAATTATAATCAGATATACTTGCTATATAATTAAATTCATTTTCAGGAACAATATCAGTACTTGTTAAAGTACCAGGACTTACTATTTGTATAACATCTCTTTTAACTATTCCTTTAGCTGTTTTAGGATCTTCCATTTGTTCACATATTGCAACTTTATATCCTTTATCTATTAATTTTTCAATATATATATCTTTGGCATGATATGGAACTCCACACATAGGAACTCTTTCAGAAAGCCCACATTGTTTCCCCGTTAATGTAAGTTCAAGTTCATGTGAAGCAGTAATAGCATCATCAAAAAACATCTCATAGAAATCCCCTAATCTATAAAATAAAATTATGCCCTCATATTCACTTTTAGTTTTTAAATATTCCCTCATCATAGGGCTTACACTATCTAGTTTTACATCTTTTCTTTCCATACATATTATTATAATTATTTTTTAATAAAATGGCAAACAAAAAATATCTATTTTGTATTAATAGATATTAATTGATATTTAAAATATTCTCCATTTGGAATTTCTTTAAATGATACATTTTTTTCTTCGATAGTTGCATAAGATGATTCACTTTGAGATAAGTAATAATTAAAGTCTTCTAATGATTTATTTTTTATACTTGATACTAGATTCTTTTTAAACATTTCCTCTTCTTCTCTATCTTCAGCATCTATACTATATAGATATAATTTTGCATTAATAATATCATTATTTACACTAATATCATCTATTCCAATGAAATATGCATAATCAGATAAATCTGCTGCAGAATATTCAAAACATACTTTATCATTATCAAAACTCATATAACTAGGAATATTACTTATTCCATATATATTAGTTGCATCAATATTAAATAGTTCCATTACTGAATCATTAAATGCAGACTCACTTAAACAAAATCCAGAATCACTTTCATTACTTTTAAATTTTCTTGAGGAACTTTTTGTAATTGTAGTCATATAGTAATAAGCAATCTTTTCAACATTATTACTGTTAATAACTCCATTATAATTATCTAACATAACAAATGATATTAAATAACTATCATCTACATATTTTTCCGGTGAGATATTGCTTATATTATTTGTTATATCTAATTCATTATAATACTTAAAGCCATCTTCTTTAGGTTTATTATAAAAATAATATGCAACAATTAATATATCCATAATGATGAATATTACTACAGCAATAATTATTCCTGTTTTTTTACTTATCATTTTGTCTGTCTCCAATCTATTTCAAAATGCATTCCATCAAATGTACCACTATTGCCATTGCGTCCCCAATTTCCTCCCCAGTTAAATCCTAAAGGTTGAAATATTTTTTTCCATAAAATATAGTTTATATTTCTAGAATCATCTTCATGTCCTAATGCACTTACGAAATCCTCATACACTTTTGCGTTCCTGTTATATGGAACATATTTCTGGCCATTAACAATATATTCTCTATCGTTATTAATGTCTATAGTAGTCCCATATGAATGATTACTAACTGTTTTTGTCTTACTTACAAATCTAGCAACAGTTGATGCTTTTGCTCCACTAAATTTAATTTCGTTGGGCTCATATTTGTATCCATCAATTCCAGTTGTAGTTATTTCACATAATTTATCTTGAACTTTTTCCCAGGTTGTTTTCGCAAGTTTATGCATTTGAAAATTAAGTTCCCATCCGTTTGAACATGTTTTCTTTATTGTAACAAAATTTTCTTTCGCCCACTTTGGATCCATTTTTAGTGACCATCTGTTTGCTGTAGAGTCCGGCTCAGAATCATAATAGGCAAATGAACCAAATGCACCTCTGGTTGGGGCACACCATTGATATATATCATTTTTATCACATCCACTAGTACTACCCGGATCAATAATAAACTTTCCAGGTGTCTCATCATCAGTATCTGATCCATCAGAACCAGCTTTGGTACAAATTACAACTTTATCTTCTTCTTTTCCTCTTATTACAACT
>CAMUZE010000020.1 GCA_947165135.1 uncultured Clostridia bacterium | reverse complement strand
ATAAAAATGTATCAGCAAGAAGTTATGATAAAACAACTAAAACAACATTATATGCAGGATGGAAAGATAATTCATTTGTAGTAAGTTTTAATCCAAATGGAGGCTCTGGCGGACAAGTAGATAACGTAAGTGTGAAATATGGAAATAATATGCCAACTATAAGTACAGTAATACCAATAAGACAAGGATATACATTTATGGGATGGTATGATAATAGTAACTATACAAAAGGAACTCAGTATTATACAGATAAATGTGTATCTGCAAGAACTTACAACAAGAACAGTAACACAACTTTATATGCAGGATGGGAGAAAGTAACATATAATAGTAAGTCTAATATTTTAGCTGACGCTTTTGATAAAACTTTAAATGCAAATATTAATTTTAATAAGAGTGGTAATATATTATTATTTGGTTCTGATTATCAAGGGGCAAATGTTAAGAAAGCAAATTTCACTAATCTTTTATCAACTATTAACAATAATAATATTTCACCAGATTTGATTATGCTTTTGGGTGACTATGTTGATGCTAATGAAAAATCAACTTCAAAAGCAGGTGTTGAAGAAGCTAATGGTATTATTCGTTCATTTAATAATTTTAAAAATTCAGGAACTTTATATTTACAAGGAAATCATGACAGTTTAAAGTATAATCCATATTTAATTAATACTGGTGCATATGAAGCTGATAAATATATTATTTATGCAATAAATTATGATGTATTTCATTGTTCTGCTCATAATACTTGTACAATTTTAGATGATTATTTAAATAGCCTTGTTAATTCAAAGTCTGATAAGCCTATTTTTATAGTTTCTCATATACCATTACATGCTACTTCTCGTGAATCAAATAAAGATGCATTTTTAATGGTTGATACATTAAATAAATATGGTGATAAATTAAACATCATTGTGATGTTTGCTCACAACCATAGTGGGACTTATGATAGATGTAATGGTGGAACTACTACTTATTTTGCTAAAGGCTCTACTATGAAATTTCGTAAAAACAATAGTATTATATCTGACACAATAAAATTCACATATCTAAATGCAGGATATGTTGGTAGTGTATCATCATCATTTGTTAATGGTACAGTTAGTTGTGATGGGGTGTTAAAGCAGTCATCTAATGAATTAACAATGACTTTATTTACAATTAATAATTCTTCTATTGTAGTTGATCGTTATAGTAAAAATGGTAAATTAAGTAGTAATACAATTAATAGATAAAATAAAAAGGTTTTTAAAACCTTTTTTAATATTCCATTATTATAAATTCACTATCATTTCCATTACGATCTTTTTTTATTTCAGATGAAACTATTTTAAATCCTATTTTTTCATATGATTTAATAGCTCTTTTGTTCCATGATCTTACTTCTAAATAAATGATATATCCATTAAATCTCTTTTTTATTTCTTTAAGACTATCATTTAAAAAATAATTTCCATTTCCTTTACCACAATATTTTGGCTTTAATCCTATTCCAATAAATATTTTTTTGTTATTCATATCTTTCATATTAACATATGCAATAACTTCATTATCTATTAAATAACAAATATAATTGTTTGCCTTATCTTTATTTAGAATACTATAACCCTTATTTTTCATTTCATCTAATGAAGGCATATTATAAACACTATATTCACCTTCATATTTCCAATCAGCTATTTGACATGCATATTCATATTTCATTTTATCTTTATGAATTTTACTAGTGTCCATTTTTATCATACCATTCTTTCTTTTTATTAATTATAATTTTTATAATTAATGTTGTCAATTGAATGAAATAATTCAATTATTATGCTATAATTAATTATGGTAGAAGGAGAGATTTATGAAAAAATATTTTATTATTTTATTACTAACAATATTATTCTTGCCAATTAAGTTATTTGCTTCTGAGCATATTACTAAAGTTGAGGTTAATTATACTCACGAATTTGAATATTCTGATGCATTAAGTGGAAATGATGCAAGACGTACTACTAGGTATTCAGTACCTGAAGGTGTTAATTATTCAATTGGAAATAATAACATCTGGATTTATCAATGTCCAAGTGCAGATGATTGTCATGGACATGATGTTACTGGAATGTATGATCAAAGATTAGTAAAAGGTAGATACACATATTTAGTGTTTGAAATTTATGCTAATCAATTCGGAAATGAAGTACAAAATCCAGAATATGATTTCGATGAAGCTAATTTAGATGGAATTGAATTATTAATTAATGGTGAAACCTTAGAAGGAGCATATATTACTGGATATAATGATTGCTGGAGAGAAATAGATGTATATGTCCCAATAACAGTAACTGAATATACTGGAATTAAATATAATGTTCATTTTGATACTAATGGTGGAAGTGATGTAGAAGATCAACAAATAGCTGAAGGATTCTATGTTACTAAACCAGATAAACCAACAAAAGATAATCAAGTATTTGTTGGATGGTATGAAGATGCTGAATTAACAAAAGAATTTAATTTTAATAGCACAAAAATCATGCAAGATACAGATATTTATGCTGCATGGAGAGATAAAGTTAAAACTGAATATGTTAATAAGATTGAAGTTAATTATACAAGTAGTGTTGATTTTAAAGACAATTTAACTGGAACTGCTCTTAAAAAAGCATTATCTTATTCAACACCTGAGGGTGCTAATTACTCAAAAGGAAACAATAATATATGGATTCGTCAATGTCCAACAGATACATGCGATGAAAATGAAATGATTGGTATGTATGAACAAAAATTAGTTGCTGGACGTGATACAAGATTAATTTTTGAAATATATGCAGCACCTTTTGGATTAGATGTAGATAATCCGGCTTATGATTTTGATAAAAATAATTTAGATAAAATAGAAGTATGGATAAATGGAGAAAGAAGAGAAGATGCGGTTGTTCAAGGGTACAACGGTTCTTGGAGAGAAGTGGATGTAGTTGTTCCAATAACAATAGAACATGATATAGCGCATGATATAAATGAAATAGCATTATCTGGAATAAAAGAATTAATAGATGGTGAAGTGCCAAGCATTGATACTATTGAAGTAACAACACCTGGATTATCACTAAATAATGCTAAATGGTATGAAGATACTCCAACGTGGATGGAAGATGGAGAAGCAGATGTATTTGTTGCAGGTAAGAGATATATTCTTGTTGCAGTATTAGATGTAGATGATGAATATACTTTATTTGAAGATTATGATGAAGATAAAATTGTAACAAATATAACAAATTTAAGAAGTGAATTTGTAAAAGATGGACCTGACGTAAGAATATATTTTGAAGCAAGAACTAAAGAAGTTCCTGTTATTACATCAACACCTGTATTAAAAGTAACTAATGGAGTAGATAACACATTAAATTTAAGTTGGACAGGTATTGCAAATGCAACAGGATTTAGAGTATTAAGAAGTGATAGTAAAAAAGGGAAATATAAACAAGTTGCTGATGTAACTAGTAATTCATATACAGATACTAATCTTACATATGGAAAAACATATTATTATAAAGTAACTGCTTATAATGAAAAGAGTAGTAAAACATCAAGTATAATAAGTAATAAAACAACTCCTAATAAAGTAACTGGCTTAACAATAACTAGTGTAGGAACTAATAATGTTAAAGCTGCTTGGGATAAAGTAAATGTTACTGGATATGAAGTATATATGGGAAGTAAGAAAGTTGCTACTATAAGTAAAAATGGAACATTAACTTATAATAAAACTAAATTAAAAGCAAATACTACATATAAATTCAAAGTAAGAGCTTATAAGAAAGTTGGAAGTAAAAAGATATATGGACCATATAGTGATGTGGTAAGTACTAAAACAGCCCCATCTAAACCATCAATAAGTGTTTCAGTAAAAGATTATAAAACACTAAATGTTAAACTAAATAATGTTAAAGGTGCTAGTAATTATATACTAGAAAAGAGTACTGATAATAAAACATTTGAATTAGTACAAGAATTACCAGCAAGTGGAACATTAGCAGTAACTGATTTAGAAGTGGGAAAAACATATTACTTCAGATTAAAAGTATGTAATAACTTAGGTAATTGTAGTGGGTACTCAAAAGTAATGAGTAAAAAAGTAATACCAGCAACACCAACTGTAAGTTATAGTAGTCCTATAACAAAAAATGTATTAATTAATATTAAGAATCAAGAAGGAACATATGCATTTGAGATTTATAGAAGTACTAAAAAGAACAAAGGATTTAAATGGGAAGCAACTATAACTGGAGAAGATGAATTATTATCATTATTAGATACTACTTCAAAAGGAAAAACTTATTACTATAAAGTAAGAAGTGTAGTTCTATCAGGAGAGACTCCTGTATATAGTTCTTACAGTTCAGTTAAGAAAATTAAATCAAAATAGGAATTAATAATTCCTATTTTTTTATGATATGTTATAATATAAATACATCTTATAAAGAGAGAGGGAGGGACTAGCCCTATGAACTCTCACCAACCTATTAAATTAGGTGGTAATGCTAGATCTATAAGATAACTTTTGACTTAAGAGTTATCTTAGGTCTTTTTTGATGTAGAAAGGAGTAATATGAAACTTACAAATTTTCAAAATTTCATGTTTGATAAAAGATGTGAAGTTATTAAGAAATTTCAACAAGAATATAAGACTAGTGAAGCAAAAGAAAAAATTCTAAAGAAATTAGAAAATAAAGATATAGAATTTTTAATTTATTGTTCAAGTAATATACATGCTAATATATTCTATTCTAAATTTTTAAAGAAATAATATGATATAATAAATATAGGTGATAAAAGTGTCAGATAATAAAAAACCTTCATTATTTGATTTATTATTTAGTACTGATAAGAAAGAAGATGAAGAAGAAAAGTTAAAAAAAGAATTTATTAAAAATGGTGAACAAGAAGATTATAATTTTGAAGAAAAAGGACTAGAAGAAGATGATTACTGTTATGAGGATGATAAATAATATATATAAAAAATTGATTATGGATTTTTAATTGTTAATTTGCTATAACAATAAGTTATTGGAGGTTTTAAAATGAATTTAATATTTTTAAGACATGGAGAAGCTACAGATAATGTAAAAGAAATTATTTCTGATAGGGAAATATATTTCTCAGTATTAACAGAAGCAGGAATTGAAGCAGTAAAAGAATCTATTAAGGGTTTACCAGATAAAATAGATAAGATGTATGTTTCACCATTTCCAAGGACAATACAGACAGCTAATTTAGTTTATAAACATTATCCTAAATGTGAAGTAATCATTGAAAATAGATTACATGAGATATATCATGGAAAATACACTGGGCTTAAAAATAATGAAGATTTAGATAATACTAGGATACGACAAATTGGAGGAGACTATTTCGTTAGATTTGGGCAATATGGTGAAAATAAATATGAAATAGAGGAAAGATTAAGTAATTTTTTAGTTGATGTATATAACAATAATATGTCTGATAGTACTGTTTTAATAGTGTCACATGGATCAATCACTTCATATATGAAGAGACTTCTTAGTATAAAGTCTCCCCATATTCAAACTGGTAAAATGGAGAGGTTTGATGATGTGGATTTTTCTCATTTATTTAAATACATTAGAAAACTAAAAAGTATTAAAAATAAATGTATTAAAGATAGAATTAATATTATTAATAATCTTAGTATATGTGATGTTACTAAAAAGAATTTAATTAAGCTTTGTAAAAAAGAATTTAATTGTATTGAATTTCCAGATGATTATTTTAATTCATTAATTGATGGGTTTGCTACTAACAATTTAAAGCAAATAAGTGATGGTCATTTTGATAATGGAACTATATTAATATGTTTTTACAATAATAGTTCAAATCTTATCGATTTGTTTATGAATCATTATATTAGTCTTGGTATTAAAAATTATGTATTAATTGATAATAATTCAACAGATAATTCAACTGAGTTATATAAAAAGTATTCCAAGAAAGCTAATATATCTTTTTGGAAAATTACTGATAAATTTAACTGTAATAGTATGAGCGGATGGAAACAAAGAATAATGGATTATTATGGGATCAATCATGGATATATTACTGTTGATGTGGATGAATTATTAATATATAAAGATTATAAAACAATTAAGTTTGATGAATTTGTTAAAAAGCAAAAGGCTAAATGTTTGAAAACAATGATGTTGGATGTATATAGCAAAGAAGGTTTATATAAGGGGACTCTTGAAGATTATAAATATGTAGATAAAGGTACATATAAAGTTAGTGAGAGAAAACCATATGGTGTTCGTTTTTATGGTGGACCAAGAAGTAGAATGTTTGGAATAAATCCTAGTTTACAAAAAATACCATATATGTTTTATACAGGAAAAGAAACATATGTTAATGATCATTATTATTATCCATTTGATGTTAATAATAAAGCATTATTTTGTACATATTTGTTACATTATAAATTTTTACCTGAAGATAAAGAAAAACATGAATTATTTGTAAAAGATGAAAAATATTGGGATAGTTTAGGTGAAAATAAAATATCAAAAAACGATAAAAATGTAACTTTTTATGATGAAAATATTTCAATAAGACTCGAGGATATAGATTATAAGTTTTAGATGAAAGGCTTAATATTATTAGCATAAAGCATATAAAAAATAAGAATGCTAGGTAATGATAAAGAATAAAGATGGTGATATATGAAATTTGAGATAAATAGAATTAAAAAAGAAGATTTCTTAAAATTAAAAGAAGAAAATATTATGTTTATAACTAATCCTGGAAGAATGGGTGATGAAGATGGATCAACATTCATTGTGAAACAAGATAATGAATTTATTATTTATAGAATAAGTGGATGGTTATATGGAAATGAAGATGATGGTATCTCTTTAGACGATGCTTTAAAACAATTTCCTAAATGGCATGATGCATGGGATAATAGCAATAATGAAGAATATAAAGGAAAATATAAATATCTATATATGGGTTTTGGTAATGGTCTATCAGTTGATAATTCAATATTTAATGAATTTAAACCTTATTTAGATAAAAAAGTTGAAAAATATTTGAAAGGAAAAGATGATAAAGAAAGTTTAAAATATTCAGCTATATTTAATACTTGGAAAGAGGCTTTTATTGATATGATAAATAATAGAAAATAGGGTTGTTTATTTTTTAGATTGCATAATTTGGGCAAAAAAAATATTCTTTATATAAGTTATAAAAAAAAGCAAATAAATTGTTAATTTTTATTTGTTTTTTTATTAAAAAATTGTTATAATTTATATTAGAAAATGAGGATAGTAAATGAAGAAGGTTTTTTTGAGAAAAATTTTGTTAGTTATATTTGGAATTAGTTTTATACTATCTTCCTTTAATGTTGGGAAAATACTAGCGGCAGAACCTACATTTGAATTGTCTAATGCTGTAATAGAAAGTAAATCTGATGGAGTAGATGCTAGTATAGAAAGTTTCAGTAATAATAAATTAATAACTGATACTGCTTTCCATAAAGTGGATGATTATGTTAAGTATAAATTAACTATTAAAAATACATCTAAAACAAAATATAAATTAGTGTTATTAGATGATAATAATAATAATGATAATGTTACTTATGAGTACAATTATGACAAAGATGAGTATATATTAGAAAATGACACTATGGATGTATTATTGATAGTGACATATAAAAAAGGTATTACTCAAATAAATCAAAGGACACAAGATCAAGAAGTTAAAATATTGTTTTATTTAGAAGATGAAGAAGGAAATACTTATGAAGAAACAATAACAAATAATCCTAAAACTAATGATAATATTTTAATTTATATTATTACTGCAATAACATCTTTAATATTAATTGTACTAATAGTATTTAGAAAAAAATTATCTAAATTATTTGCTTTCTTATTGTTAATAGTACCTATAGCTATTAATGCATTATCGCCAAGTTTAATAATTGTATTAAGAAATAATACTAATTTACTTGATAAAATGGTTGTTTATAGTGATGTAGATGGGGAAAGTCAAGCAGTATTAGTTGATTATAATACAGCATATGAAAGACCAAAAGATCCTGAAAAAACTGGTTATGTATTTGATAATTGGTATATTGGGGATCAAGTTTATAATTTTGATGAACCACTAACTGATGATATTAATTTAATTGCTAAATTTAATATTATTAATTACAATATAAATTATGAATTAGATGATGGCATTGTAAGCGATAATCCAAGTACATACAATGTAGAAACAGAAACATTTACATTAAATAATCCAACTAAAGAAGGATATGTATTCTTAGGATGGAGTGAAAATGATAGTAGTGATTTAAGTACTAAAGTCACTATTAATAAAGGTAGTACAGGAGATAAAACTTTTAAAGCTCATTTTGAAGCCGGTGATGCAACGCCATATACAGTAAAGCATAAATATAAAAAGCTAGATGGAACATATGATGAAGAGGTGGAAAATTTAGTTGGAGTAACTGATAGTGAAATAACAGTTGCTATAAAACATAAGTATGGTTTTGTAGATCCAACTTTAAAATCTTTAAAAATTACATCAGATGGGCAATCATATATAGAATATGAATATGAAAGAGAAGAGTATGAATTAACTCTTGAGAATAGTGAAAATATTGATAGTACATTTACTTCTGGTAAATATTTATATGAAACTGAGATATCTTTGACGGCTAAAACATTAGACAATTATAATTTTGTAAAATGGTCAAATAATGAAACGTCAAAAAATATCAAATTTAATATAACAGAGGATACAACTCTAGGCCCAATTTATCAAGTAAAGCAATATACTGTTTCATTTGATGGACAAGGTGGAAGTACTCCAGAAGACATAATAAAAGATTATAATTCATCTATTGGAACATTACCAACAAGTGAAAAAGAAAACTATATATTTGATGGATGGTATACTGAAGCAACTGGTGGAACTAAGATAAATAGTGATACCAAGGTATCAGGAGACGTAACATATTATGCTCATTGGTTAAAGTCAATTGCACTTGCTACAATTACTCCAACAAATATTAATATTAATAAAGGTCAATCAGCAACAATAAATGTTTCTAACGCTGATGAAGAATATACATTTACATCTAATGATGAAGATATTGCAAGCATAGATGAAAATGGAAATGTTTTAGCAGTTGGAAAAGGAACAACAACAATAACTATTAAAGGTACTGTATCAAATAAAACTAGAGAAATTAATGTAACAGTAAATTTAATAATGTATACAATTAGTTTTGATTCACATGGTGGAAGTAGTGTTGAAGATATAAAAAAAGAAAAAGATACTGAACTCGGAACACTACCAACGAGTGAAAAAGAAAATTATATATTTGATGGATGGTATACAAGTGAGACTGGTGGAACTAAGATAACTAGTTCAACTAAAGCTACCGGAACTGTAACTTATCATGCACACTGGTTAAAGTCAGTTGCTTTAGCAACAGTATCACCAGAAAGTATAACTATAACAAGAGGACAAACTACTACAATAACTGTAACAGATACAGAAGAAGAATATACATTTACATCTAATGATGAAGGTGTTGTAACTGTCGATGAAAACGGAGTTGTTACATCAGTAGCAAAAGGAACAACAACTATTACAATCAAGGGTACTGTATCAAATAAAACTAAGACGGTTAATGTAACAGTAAATCCTATAATGTATACAATTAGCTTTAATGCACATGGTGGAAGTAGTGTAGAAGATACGGAAAAAGAAGAAAATACTAAATTAGGTACACTACCAACAACAGAAAAGGAAAATTATATATTTGATGGATGGTATACAAGTGAAACTGGTGGAGAGAAGATTACAAGTAATACAGATGTAACTGGAACAGTAACTTATCATGCACATTGGTTAAAGTCAGTTGCACTTGCTGATATTACTCCAACAAGTATCAATATAAACAAAGGTCAATCAGCAGTAATAAATGTTTCTAATGTTGAAGAAGAATACACATTTACATCTAATGATGAAAATGTTGTAACCGTTGATGAAAATGGAGTTGTTACTTCAGTAGCAAAAGGAACAACAACTATTACAGTTAAAGGTACTGTATCAAATAAAACTAGAGATATTAATGTAACAGTTAATCCAATAATATATACAATTAGTTTTGATTCACATGGTGGAAGTAGTGTTGAAGATATAGAAAGAGAAGAAGACACTACACTTGGAACATTACCAACAAGTGAAAAAGAAAATTATGTATTAGATGGATGGTATACAAGTGAAACTGGTGGAACTAAGATAACTAGTTCAACTAAAGCTACCGGAACTGTAACTTATCATGCACACTGGTTAAAATCAATTGCTTTAGCGACAATATCACCAGAAAGTATAACTTTAGATAAACCACAAACAACAACTATTGAGGTAACCAATGTTGAAGAACCATATTCATTTACATCTAACAATCAAGGAGTTGTGAGTGTTGATGAAAATGGACTTGTTACTTCAGTGGGAAAAGGAACAACAACAATTACTATTACAGGAGAACTATCTGGGGGAACTAAAACAGTTAATGTAATTGTAAATGCTCAAAAGTTTGCTGTTGGTTTCGATTCACAAGGTGGAAGTAGTGTAGACAGTATTGAAAAAGAAGAAGATGAAGAACTTGGAACACTACCAACAACAGAAAGAGAGAATTATATATTTGATGGATGGTATACAGCTGCAACTGGTGGAGATAAAATTACAGAAACAACAACTGTGACTGGATCAGTAACTTATTATGCACACTGGTTAAAGTCAGTTGCATTGGCAACAATATCACCAGAAAGTATTACTTTAACAAGAGGGGAAACTACCACAATAACTGTAACTAATGTAGATGAAGAATATACAATAACATCAGGTAGAACAGCAATAGCAACTGTTGAAAATAATGTAGTAACAGCAGTAGCAAAAGGAACAACAATACTTACAATTAGGGGTACTGTTTCAAATAAAACTAAGACAGTTAATGTAACAGTAAATCCAATTATGTATACAATTAGTTTTGACTCACAAGGTGGAACTGAAGTTGAAGATATAGAAAGAGAAGAAAATACTTCAATTGGAACATTACCAACAACAGAAAAAGAAAACTATATATTTAATGGATGGTATACAGCTGCAAGTGGTGGAAATAGAATTTATAGTCAAACAGGTGTAAGTGGAACAACAACATATTATGCACATTGGTTAAAATCAATTGCGCTTGCTGATATAACTCCAACAAGTATTAGTATTAATAATGGTCAATCAGCAAAAATAAATGTTTCTAATGTTGATGAATCATATACATTTACATCTAATGATGAAGATGTTGCAACTGTTGATGAAAATGGAATTGTTTCATCAGTAGGAATGGGAACAACAACAATTACAATAAGAGGTACTGTTTCAAATAAAATTAAAGAAGTTAATGTTACCGTAAATGCTCAAAAGTTTGTCATTAGCTTTGATTCACAAGGTGGAACTGAAGTTGAAGATATAGAAAGAGAAGAGAATGCTGCAATTGGAACATTACCAACAAGTGAAAAAGAAAATTATATATTTGATGGATGGTATACATCTGCAACTGGAGGGGATAAAGTTACTGAAACAACAAAAGTAACTGGTCCAGTGACATATTATGCACATTGGTTAAAATCAGTTGCTTTAGCAACAGTTACTCCTGAAAGTATTACTTTAACAAGAGGAGAAACCGCTACAATAAGCGTAACAGATGTAGATGAAGAATATACAATAACATCAAATAAAGTAGGAATAGCAACTGTTGAAAATAATGTAGTAACAGCAGTATCAAAAGGATCAGCAACTCTTACAGTTAGAGGTACTGTATCAAATAAAACTAAGACGGTTGATGTAACAGTAAATCCAATAATGTATACAATTAGCTTTAATTCTCATGGTGGAGCTGAAGTCGCAGATATAAAAAGAGAAGAAAATACTGCGATTGGAACACTACCAACAATAGAAAAAGAAAATTATATATTTGATGGATGGTATACAAGTGAAACTGGTGGAACTAAGGTATCTAGTTCAACAACTGCTGCAGGCAATGTAACTTATCATGCACACTGGTTAAATTCAGTTGCATTAGCAACAGTATCACCAGCAAGTATTACTTTAACAAGAGGAGAAACTACTACAATAACTGTAACAGGTGTAGATGAAGAATATACACTAACTTCAAACAATGAAAGAATAGCAACTATTGAAAATAATGTAGTAACAGGAGTAGCAAAAGGTACAACAACTATTTCTATTAATGGTGCAGTATCAAATAAAACTAAGGCAGTTAATACAACAATAAATCCAATTATGTATACAATCAGTTTTGACTCACAAGGTGGAACTGAAGTTGAAGATATAGAAGGAGAAGAGAATACTGCAATTGGAGCATTACCAACAAGTGAAAAAGAAAATTATATATTTGATGGATGGTATACAGCTCCAACTGGTGGAACTAAAATCTATAATCAAACAGACGTAACTGGAACAACAACATACTATGCGCATTGGTTAAAATCAGTTGCTCTAGCAACTATTACACCTGAAAGTATATCTTTAACAATAGGACAAACTACTACAATAAGTGTAACAGGAGTAGATGAAGAATATACTATAACTTCAAATAATGAAGAAGTAGCAACTGTTGCAAATAATGTAGTAACAGCAGTAGCAAAAGGAACAACAACCCTTACGGTTAGAGGTACTGTATCAAATAAAACTAAGACAGTTGATGTGACAGTAAATCCAATAATGTATACAATTAGCTTTAATTCTCATGGTGGAACTGAAGTTGAAGATATAGAAAAAGAAGAAAATGCTGCAATTGGAACATTACCAGCAACAGAAAAAGAAAATTATATATTTGATGGATGGTATACAAGTGAAAATGGCGGAACTAAGATAACTAGTTCAACAATAGTTGAAGGAACTGTAACTTATCATGCACATTGGTTAAAATCAGTTGCTTTAGCAACTATTACACCAGAGAGTATAAGCTTAATAATAGGGCAAACTACTACAATAAGTGTTACTGGTGCAGAGGAAGAATATACAATAACTTCAAATAATGGAGAAGTAGCAACTGTTGAAAATAATGTAGTAACAGCAGTAGCAAAAGGAACAACAACCCTTACGGTTAGAGGTGTTGTATCAAATAAAACTAAGACAGTTAATGTAACTATTACAACAGGAGCGCATACAGTAACATTTGACCCTCGTGGCGGAAGCAGTGTAGAGGATATAGAAGTTGAAGATGATGCTGCAATTGGAACACTACCAACAAGTGAAAAAGAAAATTATGAATTAATTGGATGGTATACAAGTGCAACTGGTGGAACTAAGATAACTAGTTCAACTAAAATAACAGATGATGTAACATATTATGCACATTGGAATCAAGTTGATTTAGATTTAACTAAAGTATTCTATATACCTGGTTCTTGTACATTTAATGGAAGCCCAACTGCTTCTCAAGTTGGAAATATAACAAGTGATTCTCCACAAGGATGTGTAAGTACAATTAATCCTAGTGGAAATGATATTGATTATACTGATGTAAAATATATTGATTCACATATATCATTATTTAGTTCTGATAATTTTGAAAAAGATTTTGAATTAGGATTTAATTTAGATGAGTTTATTACTGATTCAACAGCTGATAAGCAAGGTACTATTGTTAATTCAAAATTAGAAAATTCAACTGAAAAATATCCTGGATTTGTTGTCAGAAAAAATTCTAGTACAGCTAAAGTTGAAATAGCCGAAAAGTTTGGAACTGATACAAATTATGGAGAACTATTTACATATCAATCTGGAATGAACATTAGGGTATCTAGACAGGATGGAGTAATGTTCTATTCAATAAATGGCGGCAAATGGGTTAGCCTACAAGATATAAAATCGTATGCTAAGAGATTCAATTTAACTACATGGTTTGGCGCTATGTCAAAGGAGACAAGTATGACTTCTACAGGAGAAGGATCAGATGCAGGTAGATATTTCAAAGGAAAAATTTCAGATGTTTATATTAAGTTAGAAACAGGAAGTGCAACAAAACATACAGTTACATTTGATACAAAAGGTGGAACAGCAGTATTTACTACTAAACAAGTTAAAGATGGCAATAAGATCTATGGACTTCCAAGTGTTACAAAAACTAATATGGAATTAGAAGGTTGGTATACTGATGAAACATATGCAACTAAAGTTACAGAAGATACTATCATTAATGAAGACGTAACATTTGTTGCTAAATGGAAGGGATTAAATGCTATAGCAAGAGTAGATGATACAGAATTTGTTTCTATTCAAGATGCTATTGATTCTACTCGTGGTAGTGGAACAAAGAAAGAAATTACAATACTTAACGATTTAACTATTACTGAAAAATTAATAATACATGAGGATAATAATGTTGAATTTGATTTACAAGACTATACTTTTACTAGTACAAATGTAGCAATCTTTGAAAACTATGGTACTCTTACTATTAAAAATGGAACGCTAATTAATAATGGAAAGGAACCACGTTATTCAATAAATAATACATCTACTGGAGTAGTTTATATAACAGGTGGTACAATTAGAGCAACTTCATCAAATGCTATTGCAAATGTTGGTAGAATGGAAATATCAGGTGGAAATATAATCGGAACAGCAGACGCAGCTCCTATTAATAATAATACTGATGGAATTCTAATAGTAAGTGGTGGTTCTATAGTTGCAACAAATACAAATAAAGGTCAAGCTATTTACAATGATGGTGGAACTGTAACAATAATGGATGATGCTTACTTAGAAAATAATTCTACAAATAGAGCAGCACTTCATAATAATGTAGGAACTGTCAATATATTAGGTGGAACTATCATTGCTAAGAATTATTCAGCAGCATTAAACAGTGATACTATGATTATTGGAGATAATTCTGATCCTATTAACATTACATCACCTGTATTACAAGGTAAAACTTATGGATTAGAAATTGCTTCAGGTAAAACTGTAACGGTATATGATGGTATATTTAAAGGCATTACTAGTGCTATAAATGATTTAAGTAAAGTAACACATAATACTAATGTAGATTTCAATACTACAAATACTGAAACAATAGGTGGTAATACATATAATGTTGCTTACTTAGAAGAGCAATAAAAAAGAGATAAAATAAATTATCTCTTTTTTTAATTTGAATATTAGTCTAGGAACATCCATTCAACCATATCTGATATTTTATTTTTGTTTTCATCCAGTGTAAATACTTTTTCAGCAATAGTACCATGAGTAGCATTTTTAAGTTCTCTATATTTTTCAGGTTTTCCTATCCAATCAAAGAAGTCTTTAGTATTTGTTCCAGGTTCAGCAAAACCTTTTATATCTTTTGATTTAAAGTATGCTTTTCCTTCTTTTGAATCTTTTGATGGATATATTGCTCCAGAGCCACTGCTCATGACTAATAGTTTACTAAAGTAATCTTTTGAAAATCTTTTTTGCATTTCATATGCTACTGAAGTAACACCACGACCTCCAAGGGAATAACCTGTAATTACTATTTTACTTGTATCTATATTATATATTTCTTTTGCGGATTCAATTATTGCTTTTATACTATTAACATTTCTTGTATAAGATGGATCTTCAGTTGCCCAACGTCCATCAGATTGTGGTGCTACAATTATAGCGGGAATAGGCTGGAGTTCGCCTTTATTCCAATTAGCTACTACTTTTGGAATGGATTTTCCAAATAATTCACATCCACATAAAGTGATTAATAATGTTATCAACAATAATAATTTAGTGCTTTTCATACTATCTCCTATTATTTATTATAATAAATAATGATAGTTGAGAAAATATTTTTTATTAAGTAATAAAAACACCTTATAATTAGTTCCTTAGTTTGATATAATCATATTGGTGATGCAATGAAATTTGATAGAATAGATAGTCCACAAGAACTGTTAAAATATATGGATATGAATATTAAGTATGGTTTTGTTGGCAAAAATGGACGAAAGTATTTCAATCAATTCTCTGAGGAATGGAATGACTGATATGAACAATGTATAGTGCAGACTGGAGAGGAAATGCTAAAAAGTGGTATAGGTACTTGTTGGGATCAAGTTGAATTAGAAAGATTATGGTTTGAAAAAAATAATTATGAAATAAAAACAATTTTTATTTGGTTTGAAGTGAATTATGAAAATAATTATCCAACTCATACCTTTCTATTGTTTAAAAAAGACAATAAATGGTACTGGTTTGAACATGCATTTGAAAGTTATAAAGGAATACATCAATTTGATAATATACAAGAAGCAATCGATTATGTTATTACAAAACAATTAGAATATGCCGTTAAGAATAATATTGCTAAATTAGAAGACAAGAAATTAATTGTAGCTTATGAATATACCAAATTAGAAAAAACAATAGGTGTAGATGAGTATTTTAAACATGTAACAAGTGGCATAAATTTAAAAAAAGAATAGATAATCTATTCTTTTTCTATTCCTGCTAAAAACAATAACATGGATAATACCATAAAAATATGATATAAACCATTATGATTTAAATAACTCAGTTCTAATTTGCTTAACATAATTATTCCACCAATAAATTGAGACGTTATACCGAGTAAAAAATATTTTTTGCTTTTTTTATTACTTTTAATTATTTTGTATGTGCATATTATTAATGCTAATAAGACATATAGTGTAAATGTTAAGATAAAGTTTAATCCAAAGTGTATTTCTACTAACATTAGAATTGATAATAATATTGAAAATATAAATAAATGTTTAATTTTATAATTTAGAAATATTATTAAAAATGTATTAATTGTTAAAGTAAAGAATATAGCAAGTATTAACCATAGAATTATATTTGTATTAATAGTCATTATAAAACCATGTATTATTGTTTCTAAAAGAGAATCTATTGATACAAATAAATAGAATAATTTCCACATTTTATTGTTTTTAATTTTAAAGAAACCATAAATACTTACTATAAATATAAATACATTTGTTATAGCAGTAGTTAATTCAAAACCACTTGTTAGATGCATATCAGTCACCATAGTTCTTTATATCATTAAAAAGTATTCTAACAGGTACATTTAATTTACTTTTAAAGAAATTTTCTAATGTTTTAGCATAATTATCCATTTTTTGTATTGTATCATACATAATAATAGGATCTATGTTAAAGTCTATTAATCTGTCTATTTTTAGAACTAGAGTCCCATTATCAACAAAACTATCTAGTGTAGCATCATTGTCATTAATAACTGGTGCGTATTTTGCATTAATATCTATATCGGATATTAATAATTTGTTTAAGTTTTCAATAAAATAATCAAAAGATAAATTTTGATTTGCTATTATGTTTTTATATTCATCTTCATTTGAATAAAAATCATTTACTACTTCAATTATATTGGAATCTTTTTTAATATAGGTACTATATGTTGATTTAATTTTATTTTCAATTGTTTCTAAATCACAAATATCTTTTAAATATTTTAAAAGATATTCTTTACATAAATTGTTTTCATTTTCATTTAATTTGATTCGCATTAATTATCATCTCCTATACTTATTAGGAATAATCCACCATCTTGTTTAGAAGTATAAGGTGTTCCTTCTATTAATTCCCATTCATATCCCCAACTGGATACAATAAAATTGCCATTTTCTGATATGCCTGTAATTGTCATGAAATGGCCAATGGAACTATAATATTCCTTTTCACTATTATTTCCATATGGAGATAATTTATATTTGCTAACTGCAATAGATGCATATTGATATTTGCCACTTTCCATTGCGGTTTTATATGAATTTATTGATATATCTCTTGGAAGAATTTCAACAGATACTTTTTGTCCAAGAAATGCATTTTGCATTACCTTTTCATATTCAGATGCTTGTACTGTATAACTAGATTTTCTTGGTATATTAGATCTTGCAAATATATCTACTAACATATAATCATAATTAAATACTTTTTTACCATCTTGATTTGTATCATATAAAGGGAAACCATATGCTTTTTCAAATGAATCAGGATCATTTCTATAATAATCAGCTATTATATTAACTATTGTAATGTAACCACATCCATTGTCTTCCATACTTGATAATATAGAGTTAACCATTGATTCTTTAGTTATTCCATATTTACTTAATATTGTATAATACATATTTAAATGTCTTTTTTCAAAATCAGTTAATGATACTATACCAAAAGTTATTTTAGACCACATATTTTTTCTGTACATGCTCATTGGTGTGCTTTGATTTCCACCATAGTATCCCTCAACATCTGTAGGTATATTCATTTTTAAATAATTATTAAGATTAACACTTTCTATTTGTACATTTTCTAAATTAATATTTAATGCACTAGAATTAATCTTATTATTGCTATTGCTTATATTTCTATATGAAGTAAAACCATTTGTTTTAATTACTACATTATCAATTTTTGCTAAATTTGGATTAAATCCTTTTACATTATTATCCATATTAATTAACCTTCTTATACACTAATAATTATATAAAAAACAGGAAAAATATTCAACTCTTGATAATTGAATTGAGGTAACATTTATGATAAAATTACTAGTAGAATAGAGGAATCATTATGAGAGAAGTTGAAATTGATTTGTTAGATCCAAATATTAGAGTTGCTGTTAATGATCTTAGAATGATTTTTGAATTCAAAAAAAACAGATTGGTTTATACTGATGTATCTCAATCAAAAGCCAGTAGTCTTTTAGTACGATTATGTAACATGTTAGGTATATTTGATAGAGGTATTACAAATGAAAAAAGAATTATATCAGAGGAACTAAGTTATATTGATAAAAGAACAGGAAAAACAGTAAATTTCGTAAATTCAATTGATAATAGAGTAAGAGGAGTCCTTGATAATAACAATATGTACACATGTCTAAAAGCTTTAGCATTAAGTAACAAGTGTGCTCATGCTTTTGACAGAGGAATTAAATCTAAAGCAGCTATTATAATAGATACTTTTAATTCATATTATTCACCTGAAATTTCAAATCATATTACATTTTTTAAACCATTTAATGAAATATTTCCTGATATTAATGTTAATAATTTATATAATGTTTCAAAGATAAACAAAATAAATGATTTGGTCAAAGATATCAAGAGAATTAAAAAAGATGTTGGTCGTGCTAGTAAAAAACAGAAAACTGGTATTTTAAATCTTTTAGGTATTAAATTTGATTATATAGATGATGATGAAATAGATGAATTAATTAGTCATATTGATGTGAATAAACTTATTAATTCCTGGATATATAAGAATTATAAAGATGGAGTAAGATTAGTAAAACTACAAAATAGTATGTTTCAAATAAAAAACAACTATATTGGTATGATAGGTCAGTTACTTGTTAGTGACTTAAAAAATGTTAAATATGAGTTAATTGAAACTGCAGAAAGAAAAAAGGGTTTCAAAAATATGTTAGTAATAGATGATAGTGACTTATCTTATTATATTGAAATTCATATGTCAGATGTATACGCTGAAATATTAGAAAGAAAGTATGGATTAGTTAAGAGTAAAGTCAGAACAACTGCACATGCTAGTGCCGCTGCTATATATAATAGGTACAAAGAAGAAATGGATGAACTTACAGATGCATTAATTAACGGTGGCGTTTCAAGTGAAGGAATTGAAAGGGCAAAAGTAATATCTAGAGCGAAAAGTAAAGATTTTGATAGTAGTATAAATGGGAATAATTCATCATATACCTTTGTTACAGAGGAAATAATGAGAGGATCAGAATTATTTGAATCATTCTTATCAAAAATGGAAGGATATGAAGGAGTAATAGAGCAAAATCAGGCAATACTACATAACGGAGATTATCCGATAGAAATGAATATTAATAATATTTGTGATAATTATTATAAGATATTTAATTCATTTGATGAAAATAGTAAAAGGATGTTTATAATATATGCGTCTAATGAACTTCAAAAAGGCGATGATTTTGATAGAGCATTAATTCAAAATCACTTTATTAGAGGACTTACTAATGTTGATAGGCTAGGTAAAATATTTATTTATAGTAATTTACTAAAATATGGTTATTTAGATGATAGAGAAAAATATATGAATGCTAATGATTATATAGACAAACTCATTAGGAATGGATTTGTTATAGATTTTGGAAGCGAGGTGCTAGGGTATGGAAGAAGATTATGAGAAAAAAATAAAACAAATAACAGAGAAACTGCTGGAATTAGAAGAAGGAGATAACAAAGCACGATCTCTAGCATTTGAATGTCTTGGTATTCTATCAAATGAATTGACTAGTGAAAGCTATGAAAGTAGATTACAAATCGTAGAAAAAATGATAGAACAATATGAGAAAAATAAAAACAGTAATTAATAATTGCTGAATGTATTGTAGCACTTAGTTGAGAATGGAGAAACAGATTTATGGAAAATAGTAATAATTATAGAAACAATGGATTATTTGATCCAAGTCTTCAAAGATTATTTAATAATATTAAGGTTCTTTTTGCATATAGAAATGATAAATTTGAATATAATGATAAAACTCAAAGTAAGGCAAGTGAATTAATCAAGAAAATATGTAATATAACTGGTATTTTTAAAGAAGGCTATCAATATGAATCTAATGTGATAAAAGAAGTTTTAAGTTATACAGAAACTAATGGTAATAAAATACCATTGTTGAATTTAACATTAAATGATATTGAGGAAGTTATTGATGATAATAATATGTTAACATGCTTAAGGACTATGGTATTATGCAATAAGATTGCTCATGAATTTGAAAGACAAATTGAGAGTAATTTTAGAAGTATAGTGTACTATTACAACCTTCAATATGGTTCAAATTCTTTTCTAAATGGAGATATATCTTTTTTTCAACCATTTAATATAGTTTTTCCAAACATAAGAACAAATAATTTATATAATATAAATAGAGAAAGAGTAAAAAGTGGAAGTAGTCATTTAAGAAAAACAATTAAGAAGATTCAAAATGCACAAAGTGGTAATGCTTCACAGTCTGATAAGCAAAATGTTTTAGATGATTTGAATATTAAATATTCTTATAATAGTGAAGAGATAGATAATTTGGTAAAAGCAATTGATATACAAAAGGTTATAGATTCATGGATATATATCCTTTATACTGAAAATCAAGAACTTGTAAAAAAGCAGAGTATAATGTATAAAATAAAAGATGACTATATAATCATGATAGCTCAATTATTAAAAACACAATTAAAAGACTTGAAATATGAATTAGTTGAAACGACAGGAACAGATATAGAACCCAATCGTAAGTATTTGTTAATTATTGATGATGAGAGACTAGCATATCCTTTGGAAGTTCATATGCCTAACTATTTATGTAGAATACTAGTAAATGAATGTGGGCTTAATCCACCAATCAGAAGAACTATACCGCAGGTAGAAGCTAAAAAAGTTGTTAGGGAAAGAACAGATGAAGAAATTAGAAAACTTAATGATGCTTTGATTAATGATTCTCTTTTGGATAAAGGAAAAAGATTTGCTAAGGTTATTACAAGACCAAAAAGAAGTAATAGTGAAGAGTTATCGAGTAAAAAAGAATACTCCTATGAAACCCAAAGAATGATTCAAGGTTCTGAACTATTTGAAACATTTTTACATAATATCAAAGGATTTGAAGCAATCATTAGTAGCAATCAAGAATTAATGAATTCTTATCAATTAGAGTATTCTCTTCCAATAATATGTGAAAAATATTATGATATATTTATTGGATTAAGTGATGAATACAAAAAAGAGTTTATTGCTTATGCAAGAAGTGAATTGCAAAAAGGAAATGATTTTGATAGAACATTAGTCCAAAACAATGTAATTAATAATATGTCTAATATCAACATTTTGGGACAAATATTTATTTATAAAAATCTTTTGAAGTATAACTATTATCAAAATTATGAGGCATATGGGAATAATGTAGATAATTATCTTAATGATATAATAAGAAAGAGATTTGAAACTGGAATGGGAAGAGGAATGAATATATGAATTATGATTATAAAGAAATAGAAGAAAAAATTTATAAAAAATTGGAAGAACTAGATAAAGGCACAAATCAAGAAAAAATATTAGCATTTAATTGTTATGCTATTTTATCAAATGAGTCAACACATGCAAGTTTTAAGAGTAAATTGCAAATTGTAGCAGATATGATTGAAGAATATGAAGAAAATAAAAAAAGTAATTAATAATTGCTTTTTTTATTTGAAATATTTATTAATAAAATCAACTACGTTAATATTTAAATATTTATTTCTTATTTCTGATAATAATTTATCACTTCTAATTTAATTATAATGTTAAATATTGATTAATAATTTCAAAATATCCTATTTTTTTGCTATATATAGGTATTTTTATTTGACAAATACATATATTAATGCTAGTATATTAACTCATAAATTTCTATGGGGGGATATTGAGTATGAAAAATTATTTTAAATTAATATTTTTAATGATTGTTTTTATCTTTTTAGTTAATATAAATTATGTTCATGCAGCTGAAACAATCAATAATGAAGATAGTGAGAAACAAGAAGAAATATTAAATATTGACAGCGAAGAAAAGAAAAAAGAGGAAGAAGAAACCTCTCAGGAAGAAAAGGTTGAAGAAGAGAAAGAAGATAAAGAAGATAAAGAGCCTGAAACTGTACCTGGTGTAGAGGAAACAATAGCACTTGAAGATGAAGAAGAAAAACAGGATAATGTGGAAGAAGAAAAATCAGAAGGAGAAGAGACTCCCGGTTTAGTTACTACTGGTGAAAATGATTCTTCAAATGATGATATATCCAATGATGATAACAGCAATGAGACACTGCTAGTACAAAAGATAAAAGTGATTACAACAAAAGTAGATGAAGATGGTAATTATTTATCTGGAGTAATATTACAGATACTTAATTCCGAGAACGATATCGTAGATGAATGGACTACTGATGCTACTGCTCCTGAACATGAAACATTATTACCAAATGGTATATATACATTACATGAAAAATTCACACCTGATGGTTATATTGCAGCAGAAGATCAAGAAATTATAATTGATATAAAAATTCCTGATATAAGTGCTGGAGTTAATTTTGATAGTGAAATTTGTTCGCATTATAATGGATTTGCATTGTATTATGTTGAGAGTGTTAGCGAAACTGGAGAAGTTACTGAGCATGAAGTTTATTGCATTAATCAAAATTGGGAAATACCAGATGAAACTTCAATATATGAAGGTGAAATATTAAATCCAAATAGTATAAAGAATTATACAAGACAAACTGTACCTACTGATGCTACTAGAGATAAAAATATGCAGACAATTGATATTTCTGATCCAGACTTAGAATCTCCTGAATTATACAATAAAATACTTGATATTATTTATCACAGAAACAAGGCTGCTGAAGTTCTAGGACAACAAGGGTTAGAATATACTGAATCAGAAATTAGATTCATTACAGAAGTAGCATTAAAGAATTATACAAATACAGGGTTAACTGAAGTGGTCATTGCCTATAGAAAAGCAAATAATACTACTTATGTTCCGTTAGATGCACCGGGTGTTATATATGATACAAGAAGTGATGGCAACATTTTCTATTTAAGGCATAACTATAGAGATTATGTATATGTTCCGGATGCTGGACTTGGTAGTGATATAGCAGTAATTGATTTCGGAAAAGGTAATTCCTTTGGACAAATGGTGGCTAACCACTGGAATGGTGGACACAATGCTAAAAACAATTTAGAAGAAAGAGCTAGAGTAGCAAGATATTATGAATTATTTAAATATTTAATTAGTGATGAAGATCATCATCCAGATGGTATGCATTTATATATTTATTCATCTGGAAGCATTCTACCAGGAGTAGTAGCAGATGATACTGACAATGGTAGATATCAAAACTTATTAGGTGTTACCGGCTACTTAGAAGATTTCAAACCAGAAGATAAACATTATACAGTAGTAAATAAATATGATACTAAAAAGAAAGACATTCAAGTTGAAAAAATATGGGATGATAATAATAATCAAGATGGAATAAGACCAGATGATATAAAAGTTATTCTTTATGCAGATGATGTAGAAATTGATTCAGTTATATTAAATGCTAAAAATGAATGGAAACATATATTTGAAAATTTAGATGTATATAACAAAGGTCAAGAAATACAATATAGAATAAATGAAATTGCAGTAAAGGGATATGATACTCAAGTAGTAGGATTTACTATTACAAATACACATACACCAGAAAAGAAAGATATTCCAGTCGAAAAAATATGGGATGATAATAATAATCAAGATGGAATAAGACCAGATGATATAA
>CAMUZE010000019.1 GCA_947165135.1 uncultured Clostridia bacterium | reverse complement strand
GTATATGTTACAGTTAATATGATATTTCATAATGAAGATTTAAGTGATTTAGATACTTATTTAATAGAATTAGATAAAATAGGTATAGATGCTTATATTGTTAGTGATTTTGCTGTTCTAGAGGCTATAAAGCGTCTAAAATTAAAAACTAAATTCTTTATATCTACACAAAAATCAATTACTAATTTAGAAGCAGTTAAATTTTATAAAGAATTAGGTGCTTATAGAGTTGTTTTAGCACGTGAATGTAGTCGTGAAGATATAAAATATATAAAAGAAAATATAGATACTGAAGTAGAAGTATTTATACATGGTGCGATGTGTACAAGTTATAGTGGAAGATGCGTAATGTCAAATTATGTAACACTAAGAGACTCTAATAGAGGAGGTTGTTCTCAGGTTTGTAGATTTGTATTTGATAATAACACTCCTTATGATTATGCATTTTCTTCAAAAGATTTGAATATGATAGATTATCTAAGTGATATGATGGATTTAAATGTTGAATCATATAAAATAGAAGGAAGAATGAAAAGCCTTTATTATATAGCAACTGTTGCAAATGCATATAGAACTATAATGGATAATAAAATTAATGGTACTTTAACAGAAGACATAATTAAATATTATAAAAAAATATTGAATAGAGTATCTAATCGTGAAAATGAACCGCAATTCTATAATGGAATTCCAGGTGTAGAAGGACAATATTATAGTGGTAGACAAGAAGTAAGTAATAAAGATTTTTTAGGATTAATATTATCATATGATAAAGATAAAAAAGAAGCTGTAATTGAACAAAGAAATAAGTTTAGTGTTGGTGATACTGTAGAAGTGTTTGGACCAAAAACTAGTGTACAAAATTTTAAAATTGAATATATTAAAAATAGTGATAATGTAAATGTAGATTCAGCATCACATGCACAAGAAATAGTTAAAATAAATATACCATTTGATGTTTATGAGAATGATATTATGAGAGTTAAAATATCTTGACAAAATATAAAAATTATAGTATCATTTTTTGGTGCAAGAAAGAGGTGGCTTAAATTGAAAAAGAAAGAAGTTTTTTTAACCAGTGAAGGTTATTTGGAATTAGAGAATGAGTTACATTACTTAAAAACGGAAAAAAGAAAAGAAGTAACTCAAACATTAAAAGATGCAAGAGCATTAGGTGATTTATCTGAAAACTCTGAATATGAGCAAGCAAGAGAAGATCAAGCAAATCTAGAAAAGAGAATAGTTGAAGTTGAGTATGCTTTAGAGCATGCTGTGGTTATAGATAAAGCTGAAACCGATGGAACTGTAGGTATTGGTTCTGAAGTAGAACTTAAGTATGAAGATGATGATGATACTGAAAGTTATAAAATTGTAGGTAGTCAAGAAGCAGATCCATTTAATAATAAAATCTCAAACGAAAGTCCAATTGCAGCAGCAATTATGGGACATAAAGTTGGAGACACTGTTGAAGTATCTTCACCAGATGGATTTTATAGTGTTAAAATAGTAGCAATAGGATAGTAAAATATCCTTTTTTGTGTTTAATATAGGGAGGAATTATGAAAGAAACTTACACATTAAAATTAGAAGGAAAAGATTGGAAAGATTGTTTAGAAAAAGCATACAACAAAAAGAAAAAAGATATAAAGATGGATGGATTTAGAAAAGGTGCAGTTCCATATGAAGTATATGTTAAAAAACTAGGAATTGAAGTTTTATATATGGATGCAGTTGATATGGCAGTAGATATTTTATATGCAAAATTATTAAGTGATCCAAAAACTATTACACCTGCTGCTACACCTGGAATTAATCTAAAGAGTGTTACAGAAGATTATGTTGAATTAGAATTCACTTTAGTTGCATCTCCAAAAGTAAAACTTGGAAAATACAAAGGATTAAAAATTAAAAAAGATAAAGTAGAAGTTACTGATGAAGAAGTTGAACATGAACTTGGTCATTTAAAAGAACAATTTGCTGAAGTTAAAACTAAAGATGAAAAATCTAAAATTAAAGAAGGAGACGTTGCTGTTATAGACTTTGAAGGATTCAAGGATGGAGTAGCCTTCAAGGGTGGAAAAGGAACTGATTATTCATTAACAATTGGTTCTCATACATTTATTCCAGGATTTGAAGAAGCATTAGTTGGTCTTAAGAAAGGTGATAATAAAGATGTAAATGTTACATTCCCAGAAAATTATCATTCTGAAGAATTAAAAGGTCAACCAGTAGTATTTAAAGTAACTATTAAAGAAGTAAAAGAAAGAGTATTACCTGAATTTAATGAAGATTTCTTTGCTGATTTAAATGTTGGTGGAGTTACTAATTTAGATGATTTAAAGAACTATATTAAAGAAAATAAAAAAGCAGAACGTGAACATCAATTAGAAGATGAGTATTTATTTAAATGTTTAGATAAAGTAGTTGAAGGCTCTACATTTGAAATACCTGAAGAAATGACTGAAGACGAAGTTAATAGATTAGTAAGAGAATTCTCTGAAAAATTGCAATATCAAGGATTAAAATTAGAAGATTATTTAAAATTCTCAAATTCAAATTTAGAAGAATTTAAAAAGACTTTAATACCAGAAGCAAACAAAAGAGTAGGATATAGACTAGTTATGGATGCTATAGTAGATGCTGAGAAATTAGAAGTATCTGATAAAGAATTAGAAGATGGACTTAATGAAGCAGCTGAAAAATATGGTATGAAAAGAGAAGATTTTGAAAAAGAAATAGGTAATAAAGAATTATTTAAATATGATTTATTAATGAAAAAAGCAATGAAAATTGTAACTGAATAAAATTATAAAAACTAGTAATTATTACTAGTTTTTATTTATATATTATTGTATAATGAGAATGAAAGGTGGTAAGAATGAAAAAAATAGGAGATTCTTTTAAAGGAATTATTGGAGGTTTTGTCCTAATTGCTGTTGCTGTAGTACTTCTTTGGTGGAACGAAGGAAACAATGTTAGAAATCTAAAGACAACAGCAGAAATGGGAAAAAATTATATTGATGTAAGTAGCGAAAAAGTGAATTCAGAAAATGAAGGAAAATTAATCGCAACATCAGGTAAACTTATTAATGAAGAAGAACTTACAGATACTAAATTTAGTGTAAAAGTAGTTACTCCTTTATTAAAAAGAACAGTTGAAGTATATCAATGGGAAGAAGATAAAGAAACTGATTCTAATGATAATACAACATATAATTATAAGAAAGTATGGAGTAGTTCATTAATTGATTCTAGTGATTTCCATAATAGTGGATATACAAATCCAACAACTAAATTATATGAAGATGCAACTTACACATCAACAGATGTAAAAGTTGGTTCATTTAGTTTAAGTAATGAACAAGTATTAACTTTAAGCACTAAAGGAACTGTAAGTACATTTGATGAAGAAGCAGTTAAAGAATTAGGATTTGCTGTATATGGAAATTATTTAACTAATTCAGAAGATATTAATAACCCAAAGATAGGAGATTATAGAATTATATTTGAATACAATAATTCAACTGAAGTAAGTGTACTAGCTGTACAAAAAGGTACTTCATTTGTAGATTATGTATCATCAGCAGGTAAAACAGTAAATAGAGTAATGGATGGTATTTTATCTGGTGAAGAAATGATTAATGTAATCAAAAAAGAAAATAAAATAATAAAATGGGCTTTAAGAGCATTAGGAATTATTCTATGTGCTGCTGGATTTGGAGCAATATTAAAACCAATAAGTACTATTGCTGGTTATGTACCAATTCTAGGAAGCATAGTTGGAGCAGCAGTAGGAATCGTAGCATTCTTATTAGGTTTAGCTGTTTCATTAGTTGTAATAGCTATTGCATGGATTAGGTTTAGGCCTGTACTTGGAATTTGCTTATTAATTGCAGTCGTTGCAATAGTAGTTCTACTATTAACTAAATTTAAAAACAAAAAGCAAGAAAATCCTGTAGAAAATACTGATTCTTCAGTAGTTAATGAACCAGAAGTTCAAAATCCAGATTCTCAAGATAATAATATGTAACAAAAAAACTAGTCATTGTACTAGTTCTTTTTTTAGTTATTAGGATTTATAAGAGAAAGAGATACTTTCTCTTTTTCTTTATTTATATCAATTACATAACATTTAACGATATCACCAACACTTAATACTTCACTAGGATGCTTAATATATTTGTTTGTTATTTTTGATATATGCACAAGTGCATCATTATGAAGCCCAATATCTATAAATGCTCCAAAATCAACAACATTACGAACAGTTCCTTCTAGTTCCATATTTAATTTTAAATTGTCTATTGTTAAGATATCACTTTTTAAAAGTGGCATTTCAAAACTATCTCTAAAATCTCTATTAGGTGCTTTTAATGATTCAATAATATCAGTTAATGTATACATATCAATATCTAGTTCTTTAGATATAGTAGGTATATCTATTTTATTTAATTCACTAATTAATTTTTCACTACCAAGATCTTTAGTTGTCATATTTAAATGAGAGAGTAACTTTAATGTTTTATCATAACTTTCTGTATGTATATTAGTTTGATCAAGTGGATTATCTCCATCAATAACTCTCATAAATCCTATTGATTGTTCATATATTTTATCATTTAATAATTTTTTCTTTTTTATTTCTTCTCTTGATTTAATTTTTCCATTATCTTCTCTATATTTAATTATTTTATCGATAGCAGTTTTAGTTAAACCAGATATATATTTTAATATAGAAGGAGAAGCAGTATTTATATTAACCCCCACATTATTAACGCACTTAGAAACAGTAAAATCTAAACTATCAGATAATTTTTTTTGAGAAACATCATGCTGATATTGTCCAACACCTATAGATTTAGGATCTATTTTAACAAGTTCATTTAATGGGTCTTGCAGTCTTCTTGCAATTGAAATAGCGCTTCTTTTTTCAACTGTTAAATCAGGGAACTCTTTTATAGCAAGAGGACTAGCTGAATAAACAGATGCTCCTGCTTCTGATACAATAGCATATTTACATGTTTTTATATCTTGAAGAGTTTCACTTACTAATTTTTCGCTTTCACGAGAAGCAGTTCCATTACCAATAGATATTAATTCAATATTATATTTAGTTATTAAATCTTTAATAACTTTTTTAGATTGTTCCCACTCATTTTTAGGTTCATGTGGATATATAACAGATATATTTAGTACTTTTGATGTAGAATCAACTACAGCAAGTTTACAACCAGTTCTATATGCAGGATCAAATCCTAAAACTGTTTTATCTTTCATTGGAGGTATTAATAAAAGATTTTCCAAATTATCTTTAAATACTTCAATTGATTCATCTTCACTTTTTTCAGTTAGTTCACTTCTTATTTCACGTTCTATAGAAGGACCAATTAATCTTTTATAACTATCAGTAATAGACTCTTTAATATAATCATTTACAGGACTATCTTTTTTAATTAATTTACTTTGTAGATACGATTCAATATCATCAACATTTACATCAATAGAGACATTTAAAATCTTTTCATTTTCACCTCTATTAATTGCTAAAACTCTATGAGGTTTAATATATTTTACACTTTCACTAAAATCATAATACATTTCATATGTTTTATTTTCATCTTCAGCATTCTTTTTTAATTTAGAAATAATTATTCCATTCTTATAAAAATAACTTCTAATCCATTTTCTAAAATATGCATTGTCACTTATCCATTCTGCAATTATGTATTTAGCACCAGTAATTGCATCTTCTTTAGTTTTAACATTTTCATTTAAAAATTTATTAACCATTTCATCTGTAAAATTAGATGGTTCACTCATTATTATTTTAGCAAGACCTTCAAGCCCATTTTTTATAGCTTCGGTTGCTTTAGTTTTTTTCTTTTCTTTAAATGGAGCATATATATCTTCAACTTCAACTAGTTTTTGTGCTTTCATAATATTTTCTTTTATTTCATCTGTTAATAATCCTTTTTCATCAATTAGTCTAATAACATCTTCTTTTCTTTTTAGTAAGTTAACTTGATATTCATATACTTCATTTATTTTCCTTATTTGTTCTTCATCTAAAGCACCAGTTGCTTCCTTTCGATATCTTGCTATAAAAGGAATAGTATTTCCTTCTTCTAATAATTTTAAAACAGTACTTGTTTGGGTACTTTTAATATTTAATTCATTACTAATTTCATTTATTATATCTTCATTCATAATTTTACTCCTAACATTAAATATTTTATCAAAAAAACACTGATACTACCATACTTATTTACAATTATTTTCTTGACTTATTTTTAATAATAGAGTATTATTTATATATGCCGTGGAGACATACTCAAGAGGCTGAAGAGGCGCCCCTGCTAAGGGTGTAGGTCGGGAAACTGGCGCGAGAGTTCAAATCTCTCTGTCTCCGCCATTAAAAAATTACTCAAGTATAACTTGAGTTTTTTTTGTAAAATAAAGCGTAAAAAACATATGGACTTATTGAATAATAATATATATAAAATATAATAATATTTGAAAGAAGAATATTATGGAAGAAAAGAAAAATATTTTACCAATAATAACAATATGTGTAATTATAGGACTATGTGCAATTGGAGTGGTGGCGTATCTAATAAATAATAATAATAAAGAAAATAATAACAAGCCCAATGATACAACGATTATTGATAACAATGAAACAGAAAATATAGAAGATGAAACAACTATAGATAATACCGGAGAAGAAAATACTGAAGATGAAGATATAGAGGAATGTAATAATTATTCGTTATTTTTTAAATCTGAGAAAACTATTTCTAAAGATTATAGTTCATTATTATCAGAGTTAGATTTTACTAATAAAACAGCTGTATATTGTTTAGAAGATCAATGCAAATTTGATGAAAGCGAACTGTTAACGGATGATATGTATGATAGTGGTATAACCAGTGCCACAAGTGATTTTAAAGCAGAAATTAAAGATGGAAAAGTAGTTATAACTACAGAAGATGGAACAATCACATTAGATAACAAAAATGTTATATCAATCAAAGCAATTTTTAATGTATCTGATGGAGTAAATCTATACATGCTTGATGGCAATAATAATTTACATTTGTTTGATAAATATAGTAAAAAAGTAGAAAAACTTTATAGTAATGTTAAAGATTTTACTGTATTTGAAGGTAATAATTATATTAGTGTTATTGAACCTTCTGAAGGGCAAAATATAAAAATAGCATTTCATACAATAGATGGAAAACTAATGTTGAGTGGGTTCCTTGAAGAAGATTATCATGACATTAAAAAGATAAGTTATGAAATTGTTCATTCAAATAATTTGGATTTTGGAGATATTATAGTATCACAATCAAAGAAATATACATATGAAAAGAATAATGGCAAAGAAATAATAGTTAAAGAATTATTTATATCTAGCAATAGATTATATATTTATACTTCAGATGAAGAATTACTTAGTACTACATTAGATGGAAATGTTGATTATTGCAATATGAAATATACAAAAGTTAAGAGTTCTAATGTTAAATCAGTAACTTATAATGATAGCGATAAAAAAGTAACTGTTAAATTTAGTGATGGAAGCTCTGAAACTTATGAATATTCATATAGAATAGATATTTAAAAAATATCTATTTTTTATTAAAAAAACTTGCATTATTTGTCGAATTTTGTTATTCTTAATTTAAGAATGATATAGGCAATAAGGAAGTGAATACAATGAATGAAAATACATTATTTCAGACAACTGCAATTATAGATATAGAAGAAGAAATGAGAAAAGAAGAAGAACTTATGAATACAATAAGAATGGAACCTATCATTGAAAAAACAGTAATAGAAGAAGAACCAGTTGTTGCGAAAAAGAAAAAGATGATTAAGGTTGCGGATTATTTCTTAATAACACTCATTGTATTACTTAGTGCTGCATTTTTCATGGTTGTATTAAAAGTTAATTAACAAGACATTAAGTCTTGTTTTAATTTGCTAAATATTATATAATTTATAGCATGAAAGAGGGATATTATGACGAATAAAGATTTAGCTGATTTTTTATTTCCAGATATTGATAAAACAGTAGCTGATTATGAAAAAATATATCCAAAAAGAGATTTAGATGAAAATGCATGTGTTACTAGATATGCACCAAGTCCTACTGGATTTATGCATATTGGTAATTTCTACTCAGTAGTAGTTGATTATGTAATTGCTAAACAAAGCAATGGTGTATTTTTCCTTAGAAACGAAGATACAGATCAAGCAAGAGAAGTAGAAGGAGCAGTAGAGTATATTAGACATGTACTTGAACATTATAAATTAAATCCAGATGAATATGAGTATAGAGATACAAATGAATCTAAAGGTGAATACGGGCCATATATTCAATCAGAAAGAAGAGATATTTATAAAGCATTTATAAAGGAATTAGTGTCTATGGGGAAAGCTTATCCATGTTTCTTAACTCAAGAGGAAATGGATACTATTAGAGAAAATCAATCTAAAGCAAAAGCTAGAATAGGTATATATGGTAAATTTGCTAAATATAGAAACTTATCTGTAGAAGAAGCAATAGAGAAAGTTAAAAATGGAGAAAATTATACAATTAGATTAAAAAGTGAAGGAGACTTTGATGAAAAATTCACTTTCCATGATTTAGCAAATGGGGATATGGAATTACATGAAAATGATATAGATACTATTATCTATAAATCTTCAACTGAACTTCCAACATATCATTTTGCACATTTAGTTGATGACCATTTAATGCATACAACACATGTAATTCGTGGACAAGAGTGGATGTCATCAATTCCTGTACATTATGAATTATTTAAAACATTTGGATTTGAGCTTCCTAAATATATTCATACTCCATTAATACTTAAAAAAGATGGAGATAAGATTAGAAAAATATCTAAGAGATTAGATCCGGAAGCAAGAATGGCTTATTATGAAGAAAAAGGATATCCAATTTATGCTGTTATTGAAGCAATTATGACTATAGCAAATTCTAACTATGAAGCATGGAGAGAGACACATCCAGAAAGTCCATTTACTGATTTTGAATTTTCTCCTAAAAAAATGAGTGCTTCAGGTGCATTATTTGATTTAGATAAATTAGATAATATATCTAAAAATTATTTAAGTAAATTGAAAGCAACAGAAGTATTTGATTTATTAGATACTTGGACAAAAGAATATGATCCCGAATTTAATGAACTAATTAATAAGTATAAAGAATATACAATAAGTATTTTAAATATTGAAAGAGAACAAGAAAAACCAAGAAAAGATTTTGCTTGTATGAAAGAAATAAAAAATCTTATTTGTTATATGTATAAAGAATTATTCAATCCAACTGAATATGAGTGGAAAAATATAACAGATAAGAATGAGATTAAAAATATATTGAATATTTATATGGATAAATATTATGATTATAATGATGATAAAGATACTTGGTTTAATAAAGTAAAGTTATTATGTGATGAACTTGGATATGCATCTAATATAAAAGAATATAAACAAAATCCAGAAAACTTTAAGGGTAGTGTAGTAGACATAAGTACAGTTATTAGAGTTTCAGTAACATCAAGATCTAATACACCAGACTTATATGAGTTATTAAAACTACTTGGAAAAGAAGAAATATTAAGAAGAATTGATATGATTTAAAGCACTTTAAAAGTGCTTTTTTTATTGACAAAATATCTAATATATATTATATTATTTATGGCATAGGGGTATGGTTCAATGGTAGAATATTGGTCTCCAAAACCACAGATGAGGGTTCGATTCCTTCTACCCCTGCCATAGTGTTAGTTACTGCGGACAAATGAATGTTTTGTCCGTTTTTTATTTTTAAAAAAAAAGTCATTATGACTTTTTTAAGGAACTAGCTTTTTTTGTAAATTCTGAACTCTTCTAACTTTGATAGCAACAGCACCACGTTCTTTTTCCATTTCTGGAGTATAGAATTTTCTTATTTCAGTTTGAACTATTTCATCAGTTTCTCTTCCTTCAAAACCTGTATCTCTTTTAGGTAATGAATCATATAAATGAGTAAAATCTTCAAATTCAATTTTTTCTTCTATTTCTAACATAATACTATCATCTGGAACTATGCCTGCTTCTTTTTCTTCAGGTGTTGCCTCTCTTCTTAAACAAATAAGATCTCCAACTTTCATAGCTTTTCTTCTAGCATCATTAGTTCTAGCTTCATATATCTTTGTTCCTTCAACCACTAAATCATAGTATTCTGGTCTAATAGTCATATCATGAACAACTTTTTCTTCTTCCATTTATCTTACCTCCTTAATAACTTATTATAAATGAATTAAAGAATATATGCAATAATAATCATGATTTTGACTTTTTATAAAAATGTGTTATATTGAGTGTGGAATTGAATTCCTTTTTATGTGACACCTAGTCAAATATAGTAATACTTGATGTGCCATTTGAAAAAATCGTCGCACCAAGCGATGTTGAGATAAAACTTAGTTCGAAAGAATTAAGTTTTTTTGTCGTTTAAAAAAAGGTTGTGATGATATGTTTAATATTGTTAAAGAAAAACTTGATTTAAGCCCCGATTTGAAGAAAAAGATTAATTGGGCTAAGAATTATACTTCTACTTCTATAACTATCGAAAAAGGCCATTTAATTAGGCTAGAACCTAGTAATCTTGCTTATGTGGATCTTCATAAGGTAATAATTAATGATTATACCTTCTTATTCTTCAATGGAATTGATACTTTTTATATCAATAATCTAAATGAGAAGCATAATCTATGTGAACTAGAAAAATATTTTAAACTAGCTAAAAGTTGTTAAAATATTGACTTGATGTATCAAATGCGATAACATTTTAAGAGGGGGGGAAAATTAATGGATGAATTTTTTCAAAAATTAATTAAAAATAGTTTTTTAATCGGATTACAAATTGAAAATGGGAATGATGATTTAAAGAGTCATACAATGGGATTTAAACGTGAAATTATAGGAAAGGAAAATTATACATATTTTTTTCCAGATTATGATGTAAAAAATGGAAAAAAACTTTCTGAATTTATAAAAAAATTATATCAAACTAGACAATTTGATAGTTTGTCTATTGCTAATGTTGGTAAAGAGTTATATTGTACTATTTTTGACATGAGTAATAAAGCTTATAATTGGTTTATTAGACACAATTCACATGAAATATGTGTTGAAGAAGAGATTGGTTGGTTCGAATATTTTACGCCATTTTATAAAGCAGAAAAAATAAAAGTATGTTATAAAATCCCTAAAGAATTAGTCTTGGGTTCAATTAAATTTGATGATAAAAGTGGAAAAATGTTTTTTGTCCCTAATCCAAACTATTATATGAATTTGGATGAAGAGAGTAGAAGTACATTTATTGAAAGTTATAAAAATATAATTAGTAACGAAATAGAAAATCAGGATTATGATCAAGAATATCCATGTAGTGATATAATAACATTATCAAAAAAGATGCAATAAAAAACGCCGAATATCGACGCTTTTTTCATTTGGAACGGAACTGGAGAACTGGAATCTACTATACGATTTCGAAATAATTTATATATACGATGAACATGAAACCAAACTACGTTTATATTATGCTTAGAATAAAGAATATTATTATTTAATTTTTCCATAAAACTTACTATTGGTTTATATTATCAATATCTTTTATTAATTATTTTGTTTTTTGTTTTCCTAATTGTATTATTTCGTTTACAAATTCAAATTCCTTAGAATTAAGCTTAGCTTCTCTTAATTCCACTTGATTCTCACCATCAGCACATATGTATCCAATTAAATTATCTGAATCTTTTATGTATACAGAAGTTCTGTTAATTCTCATAAATGCAAGTTCGTTGAAATCATAATGACACCCCTGACCAATTCTTATATAACCCCCAAGTTTTTCAGAGAACACTATTGTCCCATGTCTTTCACCTTGCTCTATGATATCATATTCACAAGTTAATATGTTTTTTAAATCTTTTATAATTTCAATTTTTTCAGTTCTTTCTAAATCCATAATTATTTTCCTTTCTATGTATAATAAGTATATCACATATTAATAATAATTTCTTTTTTTGCTCATACGAGTAGTGAACCCCTTGCCAGTAGAATGTTTGCTCTAACTTTACGTTAGAGTTTTTTATTGTTTTTTGTTTTCTCTTTTTATATAATAATTCATAAAGGTGATAGTATGGGAAAAATTTATCAAAACAAAAATCAATTATTATTACAAGAATTAATTAAGATTTATCAGCCTGATGAATTGGATTGGCTTAGTTATCAAATAACAAAAAAGAATATTTTAACATTACACCATATTATTAAAGAGTCAGATGGAGGATTATTGATAGTTGATAATGCAGCATTACTAACAAAAAATTCACATAGAGGTCTTCATATGTGTGAAAGCAGAGATTTAATTCTTTATCAAGAAATAAATGATTTCTTTAGGGAGATAATATCTATAGGAAAACCATTAGATGATTATTTATTGAAAGAATCGAAAGAATACAGAAAAGTTTTAATAAAGACTCTATATAAATAAAAAATTTACAAATATTATTAGTTTTTCTATATTAAAAATTAAAAGATTTAGTATTTTCTAAATCTTTTTTGTTTTTAAATACATTTTTTCTGGTATATCTCTACCAACCATATTAATATTTCTTATTTGTTCGGGATTGCTACTCATCATAATACTTCCATGACCAACTAAATTAATTAAATATAAATCTTTATTAAAATCATTGCTATAATAATCTTTTATGAGTCTTCTAATTTCATCAATTTCTTCTAATGCTCCACAAGGTAATGCTCTTTTTGTAAAGGGTGCATCTTCTATGTAGCAGTGTGAGTGTATCATATAATTAATATTTGGTAATAGATTATATAATCTTATTTGAATAGGTGTATCAACAGATGGTTTATTATTACCACAATAATAAACTTTTCCATCTTCAAGATATACTGGAACAAATTCATTTATACCAATAAATTCTTTATTAACATTTCTTTTACTTATAAAGATATATTTTCCTTCTCTAAAAGACGGAAATCCTTTAGGACATCTAAACGAAGCATTTCCTAAAAATCTTTTAACATCTTTGGTTTGAAATGTTGCTTCTGCAAATTTATATGCATAATTTCTTACAATACTTAAAAACTCCTTTTTAATTGGAATTTCAGGATTATTATCTGATTTATACATTTCCTCTTTAAACATATTGAAAAACCATGCTAATGCACCAATATTTTCTTCTGATGATACAGTAGATTCCCTGGTAATGCTCTTTATAAATGCTAGTCTATCAAGTAATGCTTTTGAGCATTCTTCTATATCTAAACCTTCATACCATACATTGCCAAGTGGATCAAATAATTTCATATTATATTTATTATCATTTTTACTAAATTCTACTGTTAAATTCGATTTTAAAGCAAACGATCTTTGAAGTAAATCTTGAAAAGAATATTTATTATCTACATTTCTTTTTGATGAAACAAGCATTACTTTATAATTAATATCTTTTACATTTCTAATTTTAGGTAGTTCATTTGGTACATTTGCCCACCAAATGACAGTATCATAATTAATGCAAGATTCTAATATTTTATTTAAATCATTATAATTTCCACCATTATAAATTGTTGCATTTGATAAATACTTAGCAAATTCATCAACAATTTTGGATTTTTTACCTCCATTTAAATCCCAATTGCCCCCTACAAATAAAATTTTATTTTCCATAATTAATTCTCCTTACTATTTTTTGAGCTATGTCATCTTTTCCATGAGCTTCTTCTATATCATTGCTTTTATCTATAATATAGCCAATATGTTCTCCATTTCTAATAGTAGCTAAATCATTAGCAACAACTAAATCACATTTATTTTTATTTCTTAATCTTTTAGCGACTTCAATTAATTCTTCTTTTGATACACTATCTAATAATTTAAAACCTACTAGGTATGTAGTTGGACTTAAATTTTTAATAATAGATATTATTTTTGGAGTAGGTTTTAATACTATTACTAGATTATCTTCATATGAAGAGATTTTACTTCCACCAATAACTTCAATACTTTTAAATGCTTCATCAATATCATCGTGCTCCTTAACACTTTCTTTTATCCTTTCGATTGTGGTTACATAGTCAGTCATATAATCAGATACTGCCATAGAATGAATAAAGTAATCTATGTGTTTATTTGTAAGTAAACCTTCAATAGTATTCTTTAAATCTATAGTTCCATCAATTTCGACAACTTTAACTCTTTTATCAGTAGGTCTTAATGAATTTTTTGAACATACATAGTAAATCATTATATCATTATTCTCTTGTAATAAGTGATTAGCGATAGTCATTCCTAATTTACCACTTGAAGAATTTGTAATTTTTCTAACACTATCAATTCTTTCACTTGTTCCACCAGCAGTTATAATTATTTTTTTCATTTTACTAACTCCAATACTTTATTTTCTTCGTTTCTTTCATATACTATGGGTAAATCATTTCTATGCATATATATATTTTTTAACAAATAATCAATTATTTCTACTTTGTTTTTTTCTTCTAGTTCATGACATCTGATTTTACTATTATTATAATCAATTGTTATATTGTCTCCTAATAAAATAGGAATTTCAAAATCTTCACTATCACTTAGAAAATAATTTCCGAACTCTAAAGTGATTTTATTTAGTTTTTTCATGATATCACCTTCAATTTTAAAAAATATTACAGATGTACCATTACTGAAAATAGTTGAACTATGAATTCTTTTAAACACTTCTATAAATGAATGATATTTTTTGAAGAAATCTAAATATTTTCTCATTACATTTTTATCAATATAGACTCTTTTAAAATAATGTTTTTTAGTAAGTAAGCCTAAATCATTTGTAACATATGATTCATATTCATTATCTTTTACCCAAACTAATAATTGTGTACCTGTATCATTTACAATACTTTTATTTGGTTCATAAATATATAGCATTAGAAGTTCTTTATTATTAGTGCCTTCATTTTTTTCGTCATAGCGCATAAGTGATATGCTTTTTCCAAAATCATATTTTGGCAACATAGCTAAATCTCTCTTAAAATATTTATAAATTTTATTAAAAGAATTAACAAAATCATATAAGCTTATTGTATTTTCTTTCCTTATAGGCACGTTCAAATTATCATTTAATATGTCACACCATTCTTTTATGTCTTTAGCAGTATGAGTACTTGCTAAATTAAATCTATATTCAAATTCTTTTATATTCATATTTCTTTACCCCCATTTCATTTTTTAAAAATTCTATAATGGTTTCATTACTCGCAAGTTTTCCATTTGCTTCATACCCACATGCTAAATGTCCAATAACTGGTTCAATAATCTTATAACCATAAGATCTTAATTTTTCTAAATTATTTTGAACAATAGGATTCTCATACATTCCATTATTCATAGCAGGTGCAAAAATTACTGGAGCTTTTGTTGCCATAATAGTTGTAGATAACATATCATCAGCAATTCCATTTGCAACTTTTCCAATTATATTTGCAGTTGCTGGTACTATTAAAAATAAGTCTGCTTTTCTTGCTAAACTAATATGTTTAACATCAATATAATCTGGTCTTTCAAACATATCAGTTATTACTTTATTTCCAGATAAAGTTTCAAGTGTTAGTGGTGTAATAAACTCACAAGCATTCTTTGTCATAATTACATCAACATTAGCTCCTTCACTTTTTAAGTAATTTATTATTCCACATGCTTTATAAGCAGCAATTCCCCCAGTTATTCCAATAACAATATTTAGATTTTCAAACATATTATCCTTCCTTTCACTTTCATTTTATAATTGATATATTGATAAGTAAAATATATTTATGTTATTATATATATAAGGAGGGCTTATAATGAATGTAGATTTAGAATTATATAGAGTTTTTTATATTGTTGCTAAAAACAAGCACATGACTAAAGCAAGCGAAGAATTACATATATCTCAACCAGCCATTTCACAATCTATTAAAAAACTAGAAGATCAACTTGGTGGAATATTATTCTTAAGAAGTAATAAAGGTATGGAACTTACAGAAGAAGGAAAAATGTTTTATGAATATGTTAAGGGTGCTTTAGAGTTAATTAATAATGCAGAAAATGAGTTTACTTCATTTAAAGATTTATCAAAAGGTGAAATTAAGATTGGTTGTTCAACTACTTTAACTAAACTTATTCTAATAAATGTTTTAAAAAGCTTTCATCTTGATTACCCTAATATAAATATTAATATTACAAATGATTTAACTAGTAATCTAATAAATGATTTAAAAATAGGAAAGTTAGATTTTGTTATATTTAATGAAAGTAATATTAGAGAAACAAACTTAAATTTAGAAAAAATAAAAGAGTTAAAACAAGGTTTTATATATAATCCTGAATTTTATGATGATAATATTAATAATTTAGAAGATTTAAATAAAGTTCCCCTAATTTTACAAAAGGGGGAGTCTAATAGTAGGAAGCTACTAGATTATATTGCACTACAAAATAATGTCAGATTAATTCCTAAAATGGAAGTTGTAAGCCAAGATTTAATTACTGAATTTGTTAATATTGGTTTAGGGATTGGTTTTTCTATTATTGATTTAGCAAAAAGAAATTATAAAAATATAAAAGAATTGAATATTAATAAAAAAATACCAAATATAAATATATATTTGGCTACAAACAAATCAGTTTCTTTAACATTTGCAAGTAAAATGTTTATTAATTATTTAAAAAAATAAAATTACATATAAATAATGTAATTTTATTTTTAATTTCTATAAGTATATTTATTAACGAGTTTTAATAACTGAATTTTCTAGTTCATATGATAATTGATTTCTAATTGTTCTAAATATTTGATCTGATTCTTCTTTGCTAAGTTCTTTACCATTAAGAGAATAATTAATATCGTATCTTATTGAATCTTCTTGCTGTCTACACATATGATTAAAAGTAGGTAAGATTTCTTTTAAATGTTGATATAATGGTTCAATTAATTCCTTTGATGCAGTGAATGAAAAGTGTAGAACTATTTGTTGATTTTGATGAAATTCTTTAATTCCAGAACATGGTCCACTAATTGTTATTCCATTGTTCCAACAAAGTATTATTAATTGTGCCATTTCTATTGAACCTTCACAAATAATTTGAGCTAGTAGCATTTTATCTTCTTCGCTTGTTGTATCATCAGGTACTGCATATTTACCATTTTTCATAAAATAAGGTCTGTTTCCGACTAAACTATAATTCCAACCATTTCTTTCAGCAAGTTGTTTATAAGTATCTTCCATATCATTATCACCAATATAATTATACCAAAAAAAAAAGAACATTAGTTCTTTTTTGTTTCTAGAGTTCTTTGTGCTTGTGTCTTTTTATATTGATTTAAGTATGCTGCTAGTTCATCTAAGCTATCAGTAACATACACACCATTTTTAGCAATTAATTTAGCAGTTTTTAAAGCACATTTTAACATATGTCCTTCGAATTTTTTTCCATTTGCTTCTGTTAAAATACATAATACAGTACTTTCTGGACGTTTATTACTATCATCAGTTACTTCAACAAATGAATAGAATCCTTCTCCTTCTGGAGTAATTACATATAAGCAAATATCGTCTGTTTCTCTATGATAGTCTTCTTCAGCTTGACATTCTGGTGTCCAATTTGGAACAACTGGATTAAATGTTTCAATTCTTTCTGGATCTAATTTACCTTGTAATTCCTCCCTCCATGTAGAACTAGCACAAGTTCCTCCTAAAAATACTTTTACTTTTTCCATAATATCATCCCTTTCTTTTTTAAATATTTATAAAGGTCTGTCGAAAAAAGTAAATTATATAAAAAGACAAGACCTTTATAGTAAAGTCTTGTCCAGATTATTCACCTTAATAATACAGTAAAAACGTGTTGACGTATTATTATATTTCAGGACTACTCCCATTTACGAGATAGTATTATAACACAAAAAATCTGTTTTGTCAAATTTGTTAATAACAGATTTGAAAAATATTTAATTACTATGTTATAATGTCATTAGGAGATGATACTTGTGTCTGAACTTAGAGATTTATATGATATAAATAGTAATAAAACAAATAAAACATATCATAAAGGAGAAGTAATTCCAAAAGGCTATTATCCTATGGTAGTAATGGTTGTTATTAGAAATTCAAATGGAGAATTTTTAATGCAAAAAAGAGTTCCTTCAAAAGGTGGAGATTGGGGAGTAACTGGAGGTCATCCTAAATCAGGTGAAACTCCTAGAGAAGGAATAGTTACTGAAGTTAAAGAAGAATTAGGATTGGATTTTTCAAACGAAGAATTTATAGAATATGATTCTGGTTGTGATGGAAAAGATTGTTATAAAATGTATTTTGTTACTAAAGATATAGATTTAAAAGATATTAAAATACAAAAAGAAGAATTATGTGAAGTAAAATGGTTTAGTATGGAAGAACTAAAACATATGGTTGAAACAAATGAATTAAATGAAGACCAAATAGCTTGCTTTACTAAAGTGTGTAATTATATAGAAAAGAGAAGATAAAATGGAAACTTAAGTTAGATTTTATTATTAATTTAAATGATTGATAAACTAAAAAGTATTAATTGATTTCAAATAAAAAGACATTTATATGTCTTTTTATAATTTAATTTTATTAAATAGTTTATTTATTCTCTCTTTATTTAAATGTACTATGAATAAAACAATTAATGTATATATAAATGCAAGTATAACATCCTCAATTACATGTTGTTTAACAAATACAGTAGAAATAACTATTAGAAATGAATATATTGCAAATAAAAGTTTATATTTAGTTTTAATACTATCACATTTTAATATAAAGAAACTTGTAACAAAACAATATACACAATGCATTGATGGTAAACAATTAATAGGTGGATCATCACTTATATAGGTAAAATTTAAAATCCAATCAGTTAAATTATGTATTTCTATATTTGGTCTTATAATCATACTTGGATAAACTATAAATGTAATTTGAGATATTAGTGCTCCAAGTAGCATAGATATAATCATATAATGAAATAGTTTGTTATCATTTTTATATACTATAAAAGTACTAAGTAAAATAAATGGGTACCATGATCCATAAAAATATATAAATGGTTTAACTAACGGAACGTTAATTACTGAGTTTATTACATTATAATCATGTACTAAATATTTAATTAGGTAATAAAATAATGCTTGTGTCCCCATAGTAAAAATAATTAATATTATATAATTCTTATACTTCTTCATAAAATGTATTATATCAGTTATTGGAATAAATTGATATATTATGATATAATTTTTACGGTGATAATGTGAAGAAACTTAAAATAGCAATGTTTATGGACTCTTGGTATCCAAATGTTGATGGTGTAGTAGTGGTTATGGATAACCTTTTAAAAAATTTAAATAAATATGCGGATGTTACGTTAGTTGTTCCAAAAATGGAAAAGAATGAGGATGATAGTATTTATCCATATAAAGTAATTAGAGTCGATAGTATTCCACTTCCAATAAGTAACTATAGAGTAGGACTTGTTGATTTAGAATACTTAAAATTAAAAAAAATATTTGATAAAACAGATTTTGATATAATACATATTCATTCACCTTTTGCATTAGGGAAACTTGGAATAAGAGTTGCAAGAAGTAAAAATATTCCTGTTGTTGCAACTATGCACACCAGATGGGAATTTGAATTCGAAAAATATTTAAAATCTAAAAGAATAGCTAATTTGTGTATTAAATATTTAATTAAATCTTATAATAAATGTAATAGTTGTATTGCATTAAACAAATCATTAATTAAAGTATATAATGATTATGGATACAAAGGTAAATATCAAATAATTAATAATGGAACAGATTTGGAAATTGTAAGGGATAAAGAAAAATCATTAGATAGAGTAAACAATTTATTTAAATTAAACAAAGATGATATAGTATTTCTCTTTGTTGGCAGAATTGTTAGTTTTAAAAACATATATTTTATTTTAGATACATTAAAAGAATTAAAGAATAGAAATTTTAAATTCAAAATGATATATGTTGGGGATGGACCCGATTATGATAAACTCAATAAAAAAATTAGAGAATATAGACTATCAAATGAAGTAATATTAGCTGGTAAGATAATGGATAGGGAATTGTTAAAATCAATATATTATAGATCTAATTTATTCTTATTCCCATCACTGTTTGATTCATCATCACTTGTCCAAATAGAAGCAGCTTCTCAAGAAACTCCAACTATATTTATATCAGGTTCAGTTACTTCAGATACAGTTGAAAATAATGTTAATGGATTTACTGCTACAGAAGATATTAATGCTTTTGCAGATAGGATAGAAGAGATAATTAATAATAAAAAGCTTTATAAAAAAGTACAAAAAAATGCTAAAAAAGATTTGGCAAAGCCATGGAAAGATGTAGCATTAGAAACATATAATTACTATTTAAATATAATAGAAGAATATAAAAATATTCAAAATAAATAATGAAAAATCATAAAAATAGTCCTAAAACACTAAGAAATTAGTGTTTTTTTAATATAAAAATAGCAATATTTTATAATGTAAAATAAAAAGTAAATAAATATACTAAATTTTACATAATTTTACGCAGCTAATAGTTAAAAATGTAAAATATTTTGTAAATGTGCTCTTAAAAAACGTAAATTTTTACAAATCGAATCGAATATCTTTTGTAAATATTTCTCGGAAACAAGGCAAAAAATTATTAATATAAAGAATAAAAAAAGTTGACAAAAATATAATGTGGTGTTAGCATACAGACTCGTATTTCAGGCACATATGCCTTAGGGGGGATTTTGAAATATGAAGAAAATACTAAAATCACTAATTCTAGTTTTCTTATTTGCATTTGTCTTCACAATTGTTGCAAATGCTGAAGAAGTAGAGTTAGAAGAAACTAATGTACAAGAAAATGTACAAGAAGAAAAAATTGAAGGAAAGGTAGAAGAGGAGAAAATTGTTGATCCAGTTTTAGAAGAAACATTTGATATAGTACCAAATGAGATTGAAACACAAAAAGCTGAAGTAAAAGAAGTACCTGTTGCTAAAGCTAAGGCTGTTACTCATTATTTAAACATAGAATTCTTAAAGACTATTATCAATCCAGACAATACTGAGAGTAGTACTACTGTTCATACAGCATCATATGGAAAAATAAATAAAAAAGGAATTTATATGTGGGAATATCTTGGTTTACCAAAAAAGCAAGCCACATCATATCAAGTAACAAATTGTGATGGAAATGGTCAAGATTGTTTATTCACATTTGATGGATGGTATACTGAAGATGGAACTAAAATCACTACAGCTACTGATACCGAGCGTACAGCTGTTTATAATTCAAGTGGTGCTGATGCTTACTTAATAACTACCTACAGCAACACTGCGATAAATATTGCTGTTGGTACTCTACCAGAAGATGTAAATATTAAATTATACGCAAAGTTTAATAAAACATATATTGCGCCACCAGAAGAACCAGATCTTAAAGTGTTGTTCTACAATACTTTAACTGGAAATAAAGTTACTGAAAAAACATTTGAAAATGATACTATAACTGAAACAGTTAATACTTATCAGTATATTAATCTTGCTAATGCGCAAGCTACATATTATGAAGTTGCTAATAATGAAACAGGAAAAATCACTAGATATACTTTCTTGGGATGGTACACTGAAAGTAATGTTTTAATTGAAAATGGAAATTTTGTAAGTGGATTACCTACTGGAGTTAAAATTAAAAGAAAAAGTGATAGTGAAATATCTTCATTATATGTTCAAACTGATGGTTTAACAAAAAGAGAAGAAATTAAACTATATGCTAAATGGAATGAAGAGACTTTGGATATTCCAGAATTAACAATTAATTTCTATGACACTAGAACTAATGCAAGTGGTGATAAAGTATCTTCAAGAAAATATGAAAACAATAAAGAAATAGAATCTATTTACACACATCAAAATGTTGGACTTGCAAATGCAGAGGCAACATATTTTGATGAAACAAGATCTGATGGATCTATATATAGATATACTTTCTTGGGATGGTACACAGAAGATGGAACACTAATTACTAGTGATAATTTTGCAAGTGGTTTACCTAGTGGAGTTAATTTAAGAAGAAAGAGTGATAGTGAAATATCTGCACTTTATCTTAAAACTGAAAATATTGTTGGAAAAAATGAAATTAATTTATATGATAAATGGAGTGAAGAATTACATTATTATCCATATAAATTAACAATCAATTATGTTGATGCTAAAGACAACACAGAAACTACAGTTGATACAAGAGAATATGAAAAAAATACAACTAAAGATGTTGAAAGATTATATTCTTTATTAGGAATGAAAAGTGAAGCAGATGATTATGTAGATGAAAAGAATGATCAAAATCAATTAACTGGATATCGTTATTTCTTTAAAGGATGGTATACAGAATCTGGAGAACAATTAACGTTTGAAGATTATGCTTCATTAACTCCTGCTAATATAAAACTTGCATATGATAGTATTAATCCATCATCATTATATATAAAAGTTGCTGATTTAAATGAAAATGCAACAATTAAACTAATTGCAAGATGGGAAAAAGAAGAAGTGGGTCTTCCTAATGATACTACTTTAACAATTAAATATTATGATACAAGAATAAATTCAAATGGTGATTTAGTTAAAACAGATACATATAAAGATGCAACTGTTAAATCACCTTATCAAACACATAGTTATTTAGGATTACCATCACCAGCAATAGATTTTATTAAAGATGGAGATTATAAATATATCTTTACCGGATGGTACACTGAAAGTGGAGAAAAAATTGTTTATGAAACATATAACACTTCAATACCAGGATTAAAAATTAAAAAATATAGTGATGTTCAAAGCACAGCTTTAGATATCAGAGTATTAAATTTAGAAGAAAATAAAGAAATTAATTTATATGCAAAATGGAAAAAAGTTCGTAATAATGTAACAGTTACTGTTCATCTATATGATGATAAACATGACTTACATGGGGTTGAAATTGTATATGATAGTGGAGCAGATAACGATGGAGAGGGTACTGGAGGAACTATTAATAGTGGTTCAATGCCAGCTATATATAAAGTAATTAATAGTTCTTTAGGTCAAATAGTTTTAGACTTAAATAAAATATTTACTGCAGAACATCAAAATGCTTTAATTGGTAAAAATGATTATCAAACAATAGATAGAGATACATTACAAATACATGTTAATCATAGCCCAGTTATATATACATTTAAAAATTGGTTAGATTCAGAAGGAAATATTATTAGTAATGGTAATGGCTATACAGTTCCTACTGAAGATAGCAAAGTAATTGAAAGATTTGAAATTGTTGATACAGTTGATCCTTCAAGTGGAGCAGCAATTAAAAAACAATTAATTGTAGTAATTAAGGGCATAGAAGATATGGATATCTCAGAAGATACTACTAATGTTGATGTTAATATTAGTGTTGATTGGGATGAATATACTACTGCAATTTTAGATCATCAATATATTGATGAAGTATCTACAGGAAGTGGAAGTTGGAATAACCCTGAAGGTGGAACAGTTGAATATAGTCATAAGTATAAAGAACCATCTTCACCAACACATTATGAATTCCAATATTGGCAATATGAAACACCAAATCCTGAAGATGATCAAATAGATCCAAATAAAGAATATAAGGATCAAGATGTATTCTATTATGATTTATTCTATAAACCAGATAAATGGGTAGGATCTGCTATATCTCACGCTTATTGGAAAGCAGATGTAACATTAAAATTATATGATGGTACTAAATTATTAGGAAGTAAAACTGATATGGATAGTGTAAGCATTAGTGATATCCTATCAGAAGAGCCATCAAAGACAGGATATATTTTCTTAGGTTGGCTTGATGAAAATAATAATAAAGTAACAGAAGAAACATTCTATGGAGAAGGTCCAGCTGTAAAACCAGAACCAAAAACAATAGAATTACATGCTGATTGGAAACAAATTATGGTTGAAGTATCTGTATCAAAAGAATGGTCAGATAACAATAACAATGATAGAATTAGACCAGACTCAGTAACAGTAAACTTAATGAATGGTGAAACTAAAGTTGATTCAATAACATTAAGTGAAGAAAATGAATGGACTTACACTTTTGTAGCACCAAAGTTTAGTGGCGAAGATGAAGTTAATTATACAGTATCAGAAGATGAAGTTACAGGATACACTCCAGAAATAACTGGAAGTATGAAAGAAGGATTCAAGATTCTTAATGTTCACGAAAATGAACAAGTTGAAATTACTGTAACTAAAGAATGGTCAGATAATAATAACAATGATAGAATTAGACCAGATTCAGTAACAGTAAACTTAATGAATGGTGAAACTAAAGTTGATTCAATAACATTAAGTGAAGAAAA
>CAMUZE010000018.1 GCA_947165135.1 uncultured Clostridia bacterium | reverse complement strand
ATATCATGACAAGCTTTTAAAGAAGATTTAACTAGTTCACCACTTGTTACTTTTTTATTCTTTAATTCATCATGTAATTCTATAATACTTTTGCCTATCATTATCCCACCACCTTTGGTACTTCTACTTCTCTTCCATCTATTTTACCAGCATTTCTAAGAAGTATATCTATTGGGATTTCATCATCAACGTCATCATCACTTCTTAAATCAGTGAGTTCCATTTCAAATGGATAACTAAGTGGTTCAACATCTTTTATACCTTCAATATTATTTATAAGTTCCATACTTTTTTCAATATCATCAAATTCTTCTTGAATCATCTTTCTTTCATCATCAGAAAGACCAATAAGTAATTTATTTGCATAATCATCAATCATTTCTTCGGTAAAATTACTCATAAAACCTCCTTATTAATATTCACAGTTATTTGGAGTTCTTGGATAAGGAATTACATCTCTAATATTGTCAACACCAGTTAGATATATTAATAATCTTTCAAATCCCATACCAAATCCAGAGTGAACACATCCACCAAATCTTCTTAAATTTAAATACCAATCCATACTAGAATAATCCATGCCAAGTTCTTTCATTCTATTAACAAGTTTATCATAGTCTTCTTCTCTTTGAGATCCACCACACAATTCACCTGCTCCTGGAACTTCTAAGTCAACAGCAGCAACAGTTTCATTATCATCATTTTGCTTCATATAGAATGCTTTAATGTCTTTTGGCCAATTTTTAATAAATACTGGCCCATCAAAGTATTCAGTAATATATTTTTCATGTTCTTTGGCAATATCTTGTCCGTATTCTGGAGTAAATTCCCATTTAACATCAGCTTTCTTTAATATTGTTATTACATCTTTATGATCTATTCTTGTAAAATGACTATTTACTAATTTAATTAATTTTTCAATTAATCCTTTTTCTACAAATTTATCAAAGAATTCCATTTCTTCTTTACAATTATCTAAAACATATTTAACAACATACTTTAACATATCTTCCATAATATCCATATCTTGTTCTAAATCACAGAAAGCTATTTCTGGTTCAATCATCCAGAATTCTGAAGCATGTGTTTTAGTATTAGAGTTTTCTGCTCTAAATGTAGGACCAAATGTATATATCTTTTTATATGCCATAGCAAACGTTTCACCCTCTAGTTGTCCAGTAACAGCAAGTCCAACCTTTTTACCATAAAAATCTTTAGAATAATCAACTTCACCTTTTATTTTTTCAAGTGGAATTGTTGTTACTTGAAACATTTGTCCAGCACCCTCACCATCATTAGCGGTAATTATTGGTGTATGAGCATATACATATCCTTTATCTTGAAAATATTTATGAATTGCATAAGCAGACACACTACGAACTCTAAATACAGCATTATATAAATTTGTTCTTGGTCTTAAATAAGCAATATCTCTTAAAAATTCTCTTGTGGGTCTTCCCTTTGCTTGTAGTGGATAATCACTAGGACAGTCACCTAATACATCAATACTTGATATTTTAATATCATGACTTTGTCCTGATCCTTCACTTTTGACTACTAGTCCTTTTACTCTTATAGCAGAACCGACTTTTATTTTACTAAATTTATCGAAATCTTTAGACTCTTTATCATAAACAAGCTGTAAATTTTTAAAATAAGTTCCATCATTAAAATCAATAAATCCAAAATTAGATTGATTTCTATTATTACGAACCCAACCTTCTAAAGTAACTTCTTTACCTTCGTACTCGCTAATATTCATGAATAAATCTTTAACATCCATATTTTTCATCTCCCTTTCAAAATAAAAAAGGAATAGTACAAGGAGTCTATAAAGACGGTACCATCCCTTTAATTAACTTAATTTTAATAACGGCGTTAACCGAGAATATTTACTAAATTTCAATATTCCACTCCGTGGTGTTCTTTCATATAACAATTATATTAGTTTTCACCAACCACTAACTCTCTTAATAATTAATTATACTACTTTTCCACATCAAAGATTTATGAAACAAGTATAACACTATAATTAAATGTTTACAAGAGTTATTTATTATTACATTGATTATTTAAATGTTTGATTTTGTGAGTCTCCAGGTATAAATATTATTGGAGTGTGAGGATATATGTTACCATTCTGAACTGTAATTGTAAAATCATTAATACTACATACATATGCCGGTATAGATTGTTTCCCGCTGCCTAATTCCATTTGTTCACAATTTTCTTCACCAAATGCATTTTTTAATATCTCTTTATTAGCATCAAACAAACCCATTTCTTCTAAATAATATACATTATCATTTAATATAAATCCGAATTCTCTTTTATTTATATTACCACTTGTTATAGTAACACTATGAGAACTACAAGTATAAGTGTAATCATCTTCCGGTTCAGAAGATATTTCATTATTGCAAATACTTTCTGAACTATAATACCAATCTTCATCGCAAGAATTATATGTTTCACTACTATTTGTACCAGTTATACACCAAATAATACCATTATCTTTTTGCTTATCAGAAAGACTAATTCTCATAAAATAGTTTTGATTAGTAAATGAAATAACCGAATTATAATTATTGTAAGTAGGTGCAACTGTTCTCATTAATGAATTATTATCATCCCATTCCCATCTCGTTCCATACGCTGTGAAAACATATCCTAAAGAATCAGGATTATTTAAATCTAATACATCATCTTCTTCTAATTCACTTACTGTTTTTACGTCTTCTATTTTTGCATTATCTATTATTCCATTTTTACTATATTGATATGTTCCATTCGTTACTTGTAATTTCACTATGTTGCCATTACTATCAGATTTAACATAGTATTTTATATCATGTCCTCCATTTAATGATAATTTTGGCACATCATTAGCACCGTCTGCATTTGTCCAGACATTTTCATTGCTACCTCCAAGTAGATATTGTTGTCTTGTTACTTTAATAATGCTATTTACTTCATTTAAAAATGAATTCTTTCTTGCATCATTGTACATTTTTAATACATTTGGAAGCGCTATTATTACTAGTATTGCTAATATTGCTATTACTGCTAGTAATTCCACTAGTGTAAATCCTCTTTTCTTCATCTACTATCACCTATTTTAATTATACTACACGCCTAAAATGATAACAACTGTTGATAGTATTAATAATATTATCAACATTAATAATATTATTAATATACATCTATGAATTAACAGCGAATCTCTTATTACATTAAAATGAGAACCTTTATTACCATTTTCATATATTGTTTTTATTGATATTGTATTTATTTTAATATTATTCTTAGCAAGATTATATAAAAAGTTCATTTCATATTCATATCTATTACCTTCTGTTTCAAGAGCAAGTTTTTTATATTTTGTATTTATTCCTCTTAAACCAGTTTGCGTATCATTTAAGGAAATACCAGTTCTAAGTTTAAATACTATTCTAGAAAATGCATTACCGAATTTGCTTTTAAATGGAACGTTTTTTTCTTTAAAATTTCTTTCTCCTAAAACAATATCTTTATCTTTTAATTCATTGCTTACTTTAATTACATCTTCAACAAGATGTTGTCCATCGCTATCAACTGTTATAAATGCATCACTATTATCTATTAATTTAATTGCATCTTTAATTGATAATCCTTTTCCAAGGTTCTTATCGTGTTTAATAATTCTAATTTTGTTAGGTAATTTATCATAGATATCATCATATTCTCTAGAACTACCATCATTAACAACAATGATATCATCAAACCCACTTTTCAATAAATTGTCAACAAGTAAAAGCAATTTATCATTTGGATTTAAACTTGGAATTATAATTGTATGCTTCATTCTATTTTTCATAATTAAATTATATCATATATAAGCAAAATAAAAGATTAATTTTAAAATAAATTAATCTTAATATAATGTATTATAATAAATCCGCATCTTCTTCTCTTAAATATTCTGGTTCACATGTAACATTAATTTTTAAACTCTTTAATGTTTTTTTATCACCATTATCTACAATATATGTGGCATGTGCTTCACTATCGTGAAGTTTACTTAAACAAGCTAAGGCTTTTTCTGTCATAGCATTAGTAGTAGAACAAATACTAAGGGCAGTTAATACTTCTGGAAGCGTAAGTCTATTTCCAGTATTTAATTCTTCTTTAAGCTTTAGCATCGGCTCAAGTACTTTAGGGCTTAATAATTTAATATCATCAGGTATTTTACTTAAATATTTAATAGCATTAATAATTACACTACTTGCAGGAGTTAAAAGATCAGTTTGTCTTCCTGTTATTATTTTTTTACCAATCTTTAACGCAATCGCAGGTGACTGAGATTTTTTCTTTTTTTCTAAAGCAGGTGCAATAACATCTATATAGTTTTCATCTACTCCTACTTCATTCATCAATAATTTTACTTTTTCACATGTATCTTCATCAGTAAGCCCTAATCTATAATTATTTGTTTCATTATAATATCTTCTTACTATTTCTTTTTTAGCAGCTTCTTCTACTACATCATTATCAATAATACAAGAGCCTATTACATTAACCCCCATATCTGTAGGTAATTTATATATTTCTTTACCAGTTACTTTTAATAATATGTTTTTAAGGATTGGGAATGTTTCTATATCTCTATTATAGTTAACTGCAGTTACACCATATGCTTCTAAATGAAATGGATCAATCATATTAACATCTTTTAAATCTGCAGTTGCTGCTTCATATGCAAGGTTAACTGGATGCTTTAAAGGTAAATCCCAAACTGGAAATGTTTCGAATTTAGCATATCCAGCATTAACACCTCTTAAATGCTCATGATAAATTTGTGATAAACTGGTTGCTAGTTTACCACTTCCTGGCCCTGGTGCATTTACAAGTATTAATGGTTTAGTTGTTTCAATATATGGATTAGCTCCATATCCTTCAGCGCTTACTATTGTATCTACATCAGTAGGATATCCTTTAGTAAATGTATGTATATATGTTTTAATTCCATTTCTATTTAATTTCTTAATAAATTTATCTACTATTGGTTGATTCTCATATAATGTAATTACAACACTATTTACAGAAAATCCCATTTTCTTAGACTTATTAATTAATTTTAAAATTTCAGTATCATATGTTATCCCATATTCACCACGTGTTTTATTTTTTTCAATTGCTCCAGCACTAATACAAAAAATAATTTCTAAATCATCTTTAAGTTCCTTAAACATATTAATTTTTGCATCACTTTTAAATCCTGGTAATACTCTGGCAGCATGAGAGTCATCAAATAATTTTCCACCAACTTCAAGATATAGTTTATCAAAAAGACCAAACCTCTCCCTAATCTTAGCGCTTTGTATTTTTACATACTTAGCGTTATCAAATCCTTTCTTCATATTATTCCTCACCTATTATAAATTATATCAATAACTATTATTTATCAACAAGCGAACAAAAAATATTTTTTAATTTTTTTATTAAATTTTACATTTTTTAATGTAAAGAAAAAGATATAGAAAACTATATCTTATTTTACTATTTCAGTTGAATACCAATAATATTTACCATCATTAGCTTTTTTAAATGTATGTTTATATACTGGTAATTCATAATTATTAAAAATATAATCATAATCCAAGTCATAAGAGACGCCATCTAAACCGGATTCACCAACTAACTCTTTTAAATCATTGCTGTATTCATCTTCTACAATTTCAAATAATTTTTTTTCAGAATCTTCTGATACCTGACATCCCATATAGCCCCAACTTCCAGAAGCATCACAATACATGGCTTTGTCATAAAAGTAAATATTGTTCTCATCTTTAGAGATATATATTAACCATCTACTTACTTGTTCTACTCCACCACTTTGAGGAAAATAACCAACATAATACGATTTAGAACTACTATCATAAATATAACCAATTGGTGATTCAGAGATAGATATCATTTTAACTTTTCCATCACTTGAAAATTCTCTTTGAGTATTATATTTTTCTTTAATATAATTATCAAGTGTTGTTTTTAATATTGGTTTAACATTGCAATTCTTTTCACCCGCATATGGTTTCCCAGTAAAAATAGATTCATCAGTATCCATAAAACAAGAAGCACTACCAATTTTTAGATTGTTTTCATTAATATAATTAATAAGTGCTAATTCAATCATTTCATCACTAGAAATGTTATCAATATTAATTGATTTATTAAAATATAAACCATATGTATTATTTTTTGTAACCAAAATATTATATAAATTTGATTCATCATTAGATATATTATTTGGATAATATTGAGCAAAATAATTACCATCCATAGATTTTACTACTTTATCATATTTTTCTAAATCTAATTTATAATTCTTAAAATCTAAAATCTCCTCATTATTATCGTTATCAACTTTATTTTCTGTGTTATCGCCAAGATTATCATTATCCTTATTAAATAATTTTGGATAAGCAATATATATTACACAACCTAATAATGCTACCACTAATATTGCCATTATTATATACATAGCATTACTCTTTTTTGTTTCAACTTTCATTTCATTATTTTCTTCCATTTTTATTTCCTACTTTCTATTCTCATAATAATATTACCCCCGTTTTAAGTATTCGTTAATAACTTTATACTGGATAATAAAAAAGACTTTTACTTACTTGGTTTTAATTAATTGTCAATATTTGTAGAAGTAGCAGCAACATTTTTATCTTTAATGTTTTCATTAGCAAAAAATATAACCAATTTTTGTAATAGTTTCTCATCGATAACTTCAATAAAATCATATTTTACATCATCAATTATTACTTTATAAAAAGAGACTTCATCAGTTGATTCGTTTAGCAAATAAGCATACCAATTATTTTCAAAAATTCTAACGTCACAAACAATTAAATTATTCGCTCCATCATTAACGATTTGTCCTTTTTTTAATATCATCTTATCATACCCTTTTCATTATTTTCTATATCCACCTTAACTTCAATATTATCTTCTATAGTTTTGTCTTTTTTAATATATTTTTTATAATATTGTATCATATGTTTTATCCCATTGAAAACGAAAAAAGAGGCTGGCGCTGCTGTTAATGTTAACATACTAAAGCCATTATTTATTGTATTGGCTACTGAAAATGCAATATATCCCATTGAGGCTAAAGCCTCAGTTCCAAAAAGAGCCATCATAGTTCTATTAATTGAAACATCTTCTGAATCCTTTTCTAATTGCTCTTTTTTTACAGAAAACCTTTTAGCTTTCTTATCTTGTAAATCATCTTCAATTTTTGTCTCTTTGGATGAAAATTTTTCAAACTTCTGATCCATTCTTTTATTTATTCTCACTTTCTATTTTGCTCATAGCACCTTTCACATATTTTTCAAACTCTTTCCATTCTTCATCACTATAACCCAAATCAATAATTTTATCTATTCTTTCATGATTAAACACTAAATTTTCATTAATAGAAATAACCCCTGTTGGATATAAACATCCTAAATAATCGTAAATTTTACCATTTTCACCTTTTATCGCATATCCAATTATCATGACATTCTTTTTAGCATTTTTTAAAAGAACAACTGTACCTATTGGTAAATATTTTTCCATAATTATACTCCTTTTTTAACAGCATCTTCGAAAAGTTTTTTGCTAGAATCGATAGCAACTTTTTTTATTAATTGCTGCCATGTTTCACCTAATTTTAAATCAATACCAGTAATTGATGTTAGGGGTCCTATAATTCCACTAAAAAATGCATCAGTACATGTTGAACCCAGATCTTCTTTTTTAAAAAACTCGAAGAAATTTTTATATTTTGTGTTACCATCATCATCTTTTATATCCTTACCATATGACAAATATTTTGTCAAAGATTTTGTGCCACTTGAAATAATACTTGTTAAAGTACTCAATCCAAGGGCCTCCGCAATTCCCTTGCCACCAATACGTAAAACATTTGCACGAGCTAAGGACATAAAGGAATTATCAGCACCATCCACCAACAAACTATCTTTTACATTACTATTAAGCTTTACATCTGAACTAATTTTCTTTAATAACATACCTTTTGCAAATCCAATTAGTCCTTCAACGTGAGAAACCCAAGTTGCATCTCCAAAATCCGCACCTGAAGCATATGCTTTCTCAGCTGATTTTCCCTCTGAAGTTACCGCAGTAGCAATACCTGCCCAAGGTCCTGGTAATTTTGCCAAAAACATGCTTCCAATGGAATCTTCAATCTTTCTTGTCCAATCGGTGATTGTATCTGTTGCATCTGTCCTAAGTCCAGCGTAATCAATCCATTCATTAGTCCATGATTTGGTAAACTCAGTCCCTACAAATTCAGCAGTTTTGGTTGTAATAAATGATTCTATATGTTGTGTTGCTTTAACTTCATCTTCAGCTCCAAATAACCTAAAGATTCCTTCTCCAGCCTTATTATAAAGCCAAAAGACCTCGGCTGTAGTTTGAACTGCACAATCGAGAGTTTGCTCTACCACTTGTCCAAGCCCACATAATGCCGCAATTCCAAATGATTTGACGTTCTTCCACCACTCAGGTTCTTCAGTATTTTGAACCGCCGAAGGGCCTCCGAATTGTTCTACAATATCATTTACTCCTACAGGAGAAGGTGTTGGCAAAGGGCCTTCATATTGTTTTGTAATTATTTTTATTTCTTCAGGTGATGGGGTTGCGGAAGGACCTCCAAATTGTTTTGCAATATTATTTGCATCTTCCGCGCTTATGTTTATTGCAAGCTGGCTAATATTTGCCATGTTGGTTGCATTATTGATTTCATTAGCATTCTTGTACTCACGGTCAAGTACTGAGTTAACATTTTTGTACTCACGATCAATCTTTAAAGTATTATTGTAATTTTTTTCATCTTGTAAAACACCATCGATGTTTATCAATTCTATTTCAGTATGTAAATTTGTTGGAACAGCTATAGACCTATCAACATGTGCACCGGACCCTATATTTCTCCATCCCGAAAACCCACTCCTGATGGTAGCGTTACCAATGTTTCCAATATTATAATTTTTATTGATGTTATTGTCCATAAAAATACCTTCCACTTATTTAACAAACTCATATGCTATTCATATTAAGAATAACATATTTCAATATTAAATGCAATTCATTTTACGTAAAGAATCAATCACTTTAAATAAAATAGTCTTTACCCTATCACACCATAAAACATTTTATAAACCTCCTTTAATTAATATTCTAACATTACCCCCATATCAATCTGACGTTAATATATTTTACGCTTATAAAGAAAAAGATATAGAAATCTATATCTTAAATTCTTCAAAGAAATCGCTCATTGTTAATTGTTGTTCACGAGGCTTTTCTTCTTTTTTAATTTCTTCTTTTACTTCTTGTTTTTGTTCCAAAGTAACATTATTTTCTTCACTTACCTCTTCATTCTTTAATGAATTAACGTTTTTAAGTTTAGAAATAATGAATACATCATCTACATTTTTCTTAGTAAATACACTTCCTACACTAGATGTGTCCATTATATTAATATCACTTGCTTTAATGTATCCTATTGTACCATCAAGTACTCCAAATATACATTTACTTCCAGTATTAAAACATTTTATTATATTGTATTTTTTAGACTTAGGACTCTTTAATACAGGAGATCCTTTTTTAGCTCTACTTGTTTTAGAAATATCATCTACTTTTATTCTTTTGGCTGTATTTCTATCGGTAAATATACTTATATATTCTTTTTCTTGGTTTGTATTACTTGCAAATACAACTTCATCACCATCAGATAATTTAATTGATTTTACACCACTTGTTCTAAGTCCTACAAGAGGTATTTCAGAAGTATCATATTTAAGAGCATAGCCATTCTTAGTTATTGTTAATACTTCATTATTATCAATAATACTTACGCTTAATAGTTCATCTTTATCTTTTAATTTAAACATTGAAATTGGTTTTGAATAACGAGATACTTCAAAGTCTTTAAGTTCCATTCTCTTAACCATTCCACCCCTAGTAAATGCAGTAATAATAGTATTATCAAATTTATTAACTCCAATACTTCTAACAATTTTTTCTCCATCACTGACTTTAATGTAATTAGATATATGTGCTCCAATATCTTTATATTTAGCTTCATTTATATCACGAACTGGCAAATATAAATAATTACCAAGATTAGTAAATAATAGAATTGTATCTACATTATTAATTCTATATAATCCTTCAATATAGTCCCCTTCTTTAACGGCAGGATATTCATCTTTATTAGCTTCAAACATCTTAAGTGAATGTTTCTTAACATATCCAGCATTAGATACACAAACTATAAAGTCTTCTTTACTTACCATATCAAGTTCATCTATTTTTATTTCAGTTATTTCATCTTTAATTAATGTTTTTCTTGGAGATGGATAATTCTTTTTAATTTCACGAAGTTCACTCTTCATTACATTCTTAAGTTCATTTTCATCTTCAAGTATATGTTCACATTCTTTAATTAATTCTTGTAATGTTTTACTTCTTTCTTCTAATGTTACTATATCTGTATTAGTAAGTTTATATAATTGTAACATTACAATTGCTTCTGCTTGTTCTTCAGTAAATTTATATTTATCAACTAAATTGTATTTAGCATCTATTTTATTTTTACTAGCACGTATTGTTTTAATAACATCATCTAAAATAGATATTGCTTTAATAAGGCCTGAAACAATATTATATTCTTTTTTATAGGCTGCTAAGTTAAACTCTGTTCTTTTAGTAATTACTTCTCTAAAGTGTTCAATATATGCATCTAGTATAGGGATAATACCTAATGTTTTAGGTGTTCTATTAACTATAGCAACCATGTTATAATTATATGAAACTTGTAAATCAGTATTTTTAAGTAAGTAATTTAATACTAAATCTTTATTAGCGCCACTCTTTAAATCAATTACTATTCTTAAACCTTCTCTATCAGTTTCATCTCTTACTTCACTAATACCATCTATCTTTTTATCAATTCTAAGAGCATCTATTTTTTGTACTAATAATGCTTTATTAACTTCAAAAGGAATTTCACTAATAATAATTTGTTCTTTTCCTTTTTCCTTTTTAAATTCTGTTTTACTTTTAACAATTACTTTACCACGTCCAGTAGTAAACGCATCTATTATTCCCTCTTTTCCTTCAACTATGCCACCTGTGGGAAAATCGGGACCTTTTACTATTTCTAAAATAGTATCAAGCCTACAATTAGGTGAATCTATTCTTTTAACTGTTGCATCTATAATTTCACCTAGATTATGAGGGGGAATATTAGTTGCATATCCTGCTGAAATACCATTTGTTCCATTTACTAAAAGATTTGGAAATTTTGCGGGTAAAACAGTAGGTTCTAAAAATCTATCATCGAAATTAGGAGCCCATTTTACTGTATCCTTATCCAAATCACATAGTAATTCACTGCTTATTTTAGCAAGTCTTGCTTCAGTATAACGATATGCAGCAGCAGAGTCTCCATCAATTGATCCATTGTTACCTTGAATATCTACTAAAATTTCATTTTGTTTCCACCACTGACTCATACGAACCATCGCATCATATACACTTGAGTCTCCATGTGGATGGAATTTACCTAAAACATCTCCAACTGTTGCAGCACATTTAATATATCCTTTATCCCATGTATTATTAGCTTTATACATTGCATAAAGTATTCTTCTTTGAACTGGTTTAAGACCATCTCTAACATCTGGGATTGCTCTATCTAAAATAATTTCTTTAGCATATGAACCAAATCTATCACCCATTATTTCTTCTAAAGCATAATCTTGAATTCTTTTTAATAAATCATTTGTATTTTTCATGTCTCTTCACCCCTAGTTCCTATAATCGTCTTCCATAGTGAATTCTACATTTTCATTAATCCACTCTTTTCTTGGTTCAACTTTATCACCCATAAGAACATCTACTCTTCTTTCGGCAAGAGCTGCATCACTAATATTAACTCTAATTAAACTTCTAGAATCAGGATTCATTGTTGTTTCCCATAGTTGATCTGCATTCATTTCACCAAGACCTTTATATCTTTGAATACTACATTTTCCACTATTTTGAGATTTTAGTTCATTTAATTCATCATCTGAATAAGCATAGAACTTCTTACCTTTACCATAATCTAATTTATATAATGGTGGTAATGCAATATAAAGTTTTCCATTTTCAATAAGTGGCCTCATATAATGATAAAAGAATGTAAGCAAAAGAATTTGTATATGAGCTCCATCTACATCTGCATCTGTCATTATAATTACTTTATCATAATTTGATTCATTAACATCAAAACTTTGTCCTACTCCAGCACCAATTGTATATATTAAAGTATTTAATTCTTCATTTTTATATACTTCATCCATACTAGCTTTACTAGTATTTAATACTTTTCCACGAAGAGGTAATATTGCTTGAAATTTTCTATCTCTTCCACTTTTAGCAGAACCACCTGCAGAATCACCCTCGACTATAAAAAGCTCATTTACCTTAGGGTTCTTAGTACCAGCAGGAGCAAGCTTTCCTGATAAGTTCTTTTCTACTTTTGATTTATTCTTTCCATTTCTAACATCAGCTCTTGCTTTTCTTGCTGCTTCACGAGCAAGTTTACTCTTTAGAGCTTTATCCATTATATTGGATGCTGTTTCTTTGTTTTCTTCTAAATAATAACTTAATTTTTCATACGTTAAACTTTCCACAACTGTTTTAGCTTGAGGAGTTCCAAGCTTACCTTTAGTTTGACCTTCAAATTGAAGTAATGTTTCAGGAATTTTTAAACTTATAATTGCACTTAATCCTTCTCTTGCATCACTACCATCCAGTGTATCATTTCCTTTGAGTAAGTTATTCTTTTTAACATATTCATTAAATGCTTTTGTAAGACCCGTTTTAAATCCAACCTCATGTGTTCCACCATCTATTGTTTTAACGTTGTTTACAAAAGACATAATATTTTCATTATATGTATCTGTATACTGCATTGCGATATCAACAAGTATACCATTCTTTTCACCACTAAAATTAATAATCTTGTGTATTGGATTTTTTCCATCATTTATATATTCTATGAAAGATACAAGCCCATTTTCATATGAAAATACACTATGTTTATCATCTTCTTCATCTACCACTTCCATAGTAAGGCCATTAATTAAGAAAGCACTTTCTTGCATTCTTTCACAAACGGTTGTATAACTAAATCTTGCATTTCCAAAAATTTCTGGATCAGGGAAAAACTCAACAGTTGTTCCTGTTGATCTGGTTGTACCTATTTGTTTTAAAGGATTATCTACTTTTCCACCATCTTTAAAAGTTATTTCGCATATTTTACCCTCTCTACAAATAGTTACTTTCATCCATTTAGATAAGGCATTAACTACTGAAGAACCTACACCATGAAGTCCACCACTTACTTTATATCCTTCAGCTTCAAATTTACCACCAGCATGTAGGACAGTATAGATTACTTCTGGAGTACTTTTACCTGATGCATGACGTCCTATTGGCACACCACGTCCTTCATCGCTTACTCTAACACTACCACTTTTAGTTAAAGTAACAACAATTTTTTTACCATAACCATTGATAGCTTCATCTATTGCATTATCAACAATTTCCCATATTAAATGATGAAGCCCTCTTTTATCTGTAGAACCAATATACATACCAGGTCTTTTTCTAACTGCTTCTAAACCTTCTAATATTTTAATTGATTTTTCATTATATTCTGCCATATCTATCGTATCTCCATAATTAATTATACAAGAATAAATAAAAAGTGTAAACAACCACTTTACACTTTATAAGTCAATAAATTCAACATTTTCATCTTTTTTATGCTCTTGATTTTGATTTTGAACTGATTTATTTTCTGGATATGTTTTTAAATCTATTCCTTTGCTAGTATCAACATTTCTTAGTTTTTGAATACCAAGCACATCTGCTTTAACAGCTCTATATGGCTGTACATTTTCATCAACTTTTATATTTCCTTTGAATATTGAATCAACTTTAGGAGCCTCATCTTCTTTATAATTTGCATTTAACTTATCTAATTCTGCTTGGGTCATCATGTTTATATCATCAATTTTCATATTCATCATATCATTATTTTTCTTTGAAACTTTGTACTGATATGTTCCAAACGCAAGCAATGGATAACATATTATTGGTAATATTACCAATCCCACCTTATAAATAAAGCTTGTATTAAATACATTACCCAACTTATATAGCATTATTGAAAGGGATATTATATTTAGGACTGGGACAAAAAACAATATACCTAAATATATAGACGTATCTGTAATTTCTAGCATAGTAAAAAGATTTAAAATTGGATAAAAAGCTGTTATTTCTTTTTGATTTGCCTTTTTAAATATTTTTTTTCCACCAAACATTATCAATATAGAATACACTAATGTCAGTGATAAAGTAATTATTAAAAACTCTGCCAAAAAATTCATTTCAGATGCTTCCATGTTACCCTCCTATTCTAAATATACTATACTATTCAATAATACAATAATTATTTTTATTTTTCAATAATTTGTTATTTTTTTTAAAAAGTTGTTGATTTTTTGGGGAAAATAGTATAGAATTAAGTAGTCGGTGCAAAAATAGTGCCGAATTGGGCTTGTAGCTCAGCTGGTTAGAGCGTTCGTCTGATAAGCGAAAGGTCGATGGTTCAAGTCCATTCAGGCCCACCATTAATTGGCCCGTTGGTGAAACGGTTAACACACACGCCTTTCACGCGTGCATTTATGGGTTCAAATCCCGTACGGGTCACCATTTAATAATCAACATCTTAAATGATGTTTTTTTATTGTATTCTTTTACATATGTGGTATAATTTATAGTAGGTGATGATATGGAAAAGAAACATATTGCAATTAGTTTAGGAATTATAGTTTTTATGGCTGTAGTAATACTAATCTATAACTTGATAATTAAAAAAAATGCTCAAAATACTATATTAGATCCAACAGATCCAAATACTCCAGTTGTTATTCCCAAAACAACCACTGGAACAATATTATGTACAAGAATTAAACATGGTGACAAAGAAACAATTGAATTTATACTAAATAATGACACATTGAATAAAAGTACATTTAAGTTTACAAAAACTTCTAGAGATTTTGGGTTTGAAGATATTAATAATCTAAGTGATGACAATAAAAATTATATACAAAATGATGTATTGAAAGATTTAGGTCTAAATTCCTCATTTGAAAATGGAATTACTGTTTCAATAGAATATACAGATGAAGTTGTTATATATATAGCTATTGATTATAATGTTGCAACTGAACAACAAGTTAAAAATCTAGGTATTAAATATGAGAGAAATAATTTTAGCAATACTATAAAGCAACTAGTTGAATCTAGAGAATATACATGTGAATAGCAAAATAAAAGAGTGTAAACTCTTTTTTAAATTTCATTTATTTTGTTAACTATATCATCAATTTTAACTATTTCTTGATTTCCAGTTTCCATATTTTTAATGGTTACAGAATTATTTTTTATTTCATCTTCCCCAATAATAATTACTTTATCTATTTTTTCTCTATTAGCAATATTCATTGCTTTTTTTAATTTGATACTATTTAGTTCAGTTAGGACTTTATACCCATTTTTTCTTAATAGATCTGAAATTTTAAACAAATTATAATCATTATTAAATTCATATACATAGACGTCATACTTCTTTAATGAATTCACTTGTTTTTCTTTTAATATTTCATATATTGGTTCAAGTCCAAACGAACATCCAATCGCAGGATAAACATTTCCATCATTCAAGAAGTTAGTTATGATTTTATCATATCTACCTCCTCCACCTAATGCAGATTTAAATTTAAGAGTTGAATCAAAAACTTCCCAAACAACACCAGTATATATTTCTAATCCTCTTGCTAAGAAAGGAGTAAATTTACATACTTTATTTAATCCAATATCATTTATTAATTTGTTTAATTCATTTAGTTCTTTCAATCCGCTTTCCAAATTTTCATTTAAATTATCAACTAACATTTTATTTAATTCATCTAAATTCTTATTAAATAAATCAAATACTTTGTCTATTATTTTTTCATCAGTATGAGATATTAATTCTTTCTTAATATCTTCTTTACTTATTTTATCTAATTTATCTACTGATATTATAAACGCTGGAATATTATCTTTTAAAACACCCGCATATTCTAAAAGTCCACTTAAGAATTTTCTATTATTATATCTAATTTCAACATCTATATTTAATTTTTCAAATACTTCCTTCATCATCATAAAGTATTCTACTTCTGCATATGGGCTTTCTGTTCCACAAGCATCAACATCACATTGATAAAATTCACGAGCACGTCCTAACTTTACAGGACCATCTCTAAATACCTTACCAATTTCATATCTTTTAAATGGTAGTATTAATCCTTTATTCATTCCAATAACTTTAGAAAAAGGAACAGTTAAATCATAACGAAGTCCTATTTCTCTTTTACCTTGATCAGTGAGCTTATAGACTTCTTTTAGTATTTCTGCTCCTCCAGCATACTTGCTTGCAAGTAAATCATAATAACAAAGTACCGGAGTTTCAATAGGTAAAAAGCCATAAGATTCAAATGTCTTTTTTAACACATCAATTATTTTATTTCTAATGATTTGTTCTTCAGGTAAAAAATCTGTTGTACCTTTTAAATTCATTAATTTAAATTCTTCTTTCATTATCTTCTTCTTCCCTCACTTTTAACTTCATCATAAACAACATTTTGCATATAATTCGAAAACATCTTTTGATTATAATTCTTTTTGAATTCCTCTTCAATCATTATTAATTTTGTCAACAACGTTTTGTATTCACTTACTTTCATATGCTCTTTATATTTATTAATTATTATTCCTTTTAATTTGTTTATTTCATCAAGTACCATACCAGCGTCATCATCACTAGTACCTTCATCATTTAGTATTTTTAACATAAAGTCTATTACTTTATCTATTTTTTTATTTATTCTCTGTTTTATATATGACTCACGTAATTCTGGATCTACAATAACTACTTTTTTAGCTTTTATCTTTAGGTTCTTAACATCGTTTTTAGGTTCGACATCAAGACCAACTAATTTTACACTATAATACATAAGCTTCATTTTTTCATTATTCTTATATATTACGTACTTCATATAAAACCCTCCTACAACAAATCATCCCTATATTCTTTTGTTATTCTCTTTCTTTCATTTTCCCTATATTCATTTATTAATTTATGATTTCCATTTATTAACACTTCGGGAACTTCCATTCCTCTAAATACTCTTGGTTTTGTATAAACTGGATAATCAAGTAAATTATCATTAAAACTTTCTGTTTCTAAACTAGTATTAGTTATAACTCCATCAACAAGTCTTGTAACAGAATCAGTAATTGCCATCGCAGGTATTTCTCCTCCAGTCAAAATATAATTACCAATTGACACAAGTTCATCAGCAAGATTATATATTCTTTCATCAAATCCCTCATAATGACCACAAATAATAATTAAATGTTTTTTATCTTTAAATTCATATGCTTTTTTTTCATTATAAGTTTTTCCTCTTGGTGTAAGCAATATAACATACGCATCATCATCTTTAACACTTTCAACTGCATTAAATACTGGTTCACACATCATTATCATGCCACCGCCACCACCATATTGATAATCATCAACTTGATTGTTTTTATATGGTGTATAATCTCTTATATCAACTATATTTATACTTACTTGACCTCTTTCAATAGCTCTTTTAATTATACTTTCTGATAAAAAGCCATTAAACATATGTGGAAATAATGTTAATATATCTATTCTCATAAAAACACTCCTATGTCATGAAAATATATCACTTTATTTATTTTATCATACTTTACAATAAAATTACTATTATAAGGAATATATTTATCATTAACCTTAATTAATTTATTGCCATTATCACATCTATATTCACTTATTTTTCCAACATATTTTTCATCATTATATACTTCATAATTAATTAAATCACTAGATAATATTTCATCATCACCAAGTTTTAAACTTTCTTCATCAACATAAACTTTACATCCTTTATATTTTAATACATCATTAATATTATCTATTCCATTAAATTTAACCATATCAAATTGTTTATGTTTTCTATAACTTTCTACTTTTAATACTTCTTTTGCGTCTCCCACATAAAATATACTATTTTTTTTAAATACTCTTTCTTTATAATCAAAATCACTTATAATTCTAACTTCACCTTTTAAAGCATGAGTATTAACTATTCTTCCTATATAAATATATTTCATACTACACCTCAAATAAATGATATAGAACTATTCCACTAGAAACTCCAACATTTAAGCTTTCACAATTAGAGTCCATATTTATTTTAACAACTTCATCACACATCTGTAGAATTTCTTTTCTTACACCATTACCTTCATTACCAAATATAACTGCATACTCTTTTAAATTAGAAATTGATTCTAAATCATTATTAGTGTGTAAAGATGTCCCTATAACTTTAATATTTTTTTGTTTTATATCTTTAATTATATTTTCTAAATCATCAATAATAATATTAATATTAAAAATCATACCACCAGTACTTCTTAATACTTTTTCATTATATGGACTTACTGAATTTTTAGAAAATATAATTGTATCTATCCCAAATGCAACTGAATTTCTAATAATAGTACCTGCATTCCCTGGGTCTTGTATTTCATCAAGTAAAACTATTTTTTTTCCAAGTACTTTTTTATTATCAAAAGATGCAACACCAAGAAGTCTAGGAGTACTTTTTAAATCACTAATACTTTTCATAACATCTAGAGTTACATTTTCATAATTAAAACTTAGGTTACAATCATAACCATCTAATACGTATAATTCTTTTAATACATTATTTTTAATTGCTTCAATCACTAAATTTTCACCTTCAATAACAAACAATCCTTTTTCTAAAGAATACTTTTTATTTAATAATTTTCTTATTTCTTTAATTCTATTATTATCTTTAGATGTTATTAACATATTAGTCCTCCTTTAATATTTTTTGTGCTTCTTTATAATTTGGCATATATTTTTTAACATAACTCCAAAATCTTTTAGAATGATTAAACTCTAGAAAATGAGAAAGTTCATGTATTATAACATAATCTATTTCATTTATACTATACTTAATTAATTCAAAATTTAATTTTATTAATGATTCTCTTTTATTACAATATCCCCATTTTCTTTTCATTTTGCCTATTGTTACTTTTGGATATGGGATATTTTCCTCAAATAAATTATAGCATACTTTTACTCTTTCATTAAATATTCTTTCACATTCATTTTTTAAAAAAGTATTTAGATATGTTTTGTTTTTAACAAATACTATATCACCACTAAACTCTATCTTTGATATTGTATTTAATATTACTACATTATATTTACTACCTAAATAATAAAATTCCTCTTGTTTTTCTTTTCTTTTTTGAACAATATTATCCATTTTAATTATTGAATTAATATTACTTTCTATGAAAGATTTAATTAAACCTTTAGTAGTTAAATAATTACATGTTATATAAATACCATCATCTTTAACTCTCAAATACATATTTTTATTGTTTTTTCGAGTTATATATACATTAAATATTTTTCCATTTATTTCTACTTGCATAAATAAACCTCAAATGTATTATATCATTTTTTATAATTATTTAATACAAATAAAAAAGAGCTTTTAGCTCTTATAAATCTCTATTTCTTAAGAAGGCAGGCATTTCAAGTTCTTCTTCCTCTTCTTCTTGTACTACTGGTTCGGGTTGTTTCTTTTCACCTTCAATTGATCTATATAATGGCTCAGTTGAATCTTCAAATCCGGTAGCAATTACTGTTACAACTATTTCATCAGTTAACGCTTCATTTATAACAGCACCAAATATAATGTTAACATCTGTATTAGCTGCTGCTCTAACAACTTCAACTGCATCTTCTGCTTCAAATAGTGTCATGGAATTTCCACCAGTGATATTTACGATACAATCAGTTGCTCCATTAATTGTTTGCTCAAGAAGTGGACTATTTACTGCTTGTTTAGCGGCTTCAACTGCTCTATTATCTCCAAATCCAACTCCAATACCAATTAATGCATCTCCTCTATGTTCCATTATTGTTCTTACATCAGCAAAATCTAAGTTAACAAGTCCAGGAACAGAGATTAAATCAGATATTGATTGAACTCCTAATCTTAATACATTATCTACTTCTTTAAATGCTGCATTTAATGGTGTAGATCTATCAATTAAGTCTCTTAATCTATCATTTGGAATAACTACCATTGTATCAACATGTTTTCTAAGTTCATCTAAACCAACTAAAGCATAATCCATTCTCTTCTTACCTTCGAATTTGAAAGGTTTAGTTACTATAGCAACAGTTAGACATCCAAGATTTTGAGCAATTTCAGCAACAACTGGAGCAGCACCAGTTCCAGTACCACCACCAAGTCCACATGTAACAAATACCATATCAGCACCACGTAAAGTATCTTCAATTTCTTCTTTAGTTTCTAAAGCAGCTTCACGTCCTACTTCTGGTCTTGTTCCAGCTCCTCTTCCTTTAGTAATAGTTTTTCCAAGTTGAATTTTATGTTCAGCCTGTGAAACATTTAAAACTTGTTGATCAGTATTGGCAACTATAAATTCTACACCACGAAGCCCAGAATCAATCATTCTGTTAACTGCGTTACATCCTCCACCACCAATACCGATTACTTTAATATCAGCTATTTGATCCATTTCTAACTTATTGTTCATAAATTCACTCCTTAACTATTGAAAAAATATCCATATATTTTTCCTAGTATTGTATTATTTGATTTTTTTGTATTTAACAACGCTTCTTGTTTATCTTCAGTTACAGTATATGCAAGCCTATTTCTAAATGCAAGTTTTTCATGATAATATTTAATTAATCCAATTACACTTGAATATTTATTATGTCGACATCCCATTTCTTTAACATGATGTCTTTCCATATCACGATTAAATACTTCATCTAAAACTAAATTAAAATCATTCAACTCAGTTGCTCCCCCTGTAAATATTATATAACTTATTTCAAGTTTTGTTAAGAGATTTATTTGCTTTTTTGAAAGTTCCAATATTTCTCTTACTCTTGAATGAATTATTTCACTTATTTCATATTGACTAATTTTTATTGTTTCTTTCTGGTTATTTATTACTTCTTCACTCCAAGATGTTGATGCATTTCGTTTACTTGCAAGTGCAAATTTTTCTTTAAGTTCTCTTGCTTTTTTTCTCGGAATATCATATATATAGCATATATCTCTATCTATATTTTTACTTCCTATTTCAATACTTTCTGTTTCAATCAATATTCCTTTTTTAATTATGCTTACTTCTGTTTTTTCATCTCCAATATTAATAACAGCGGTATTCGTTTTATCCATTTCAGGAATTTTAAATTCAAAATAATCTGCTACTCCACCAAAATTAATATCAACTATCCCTACCCCTAAACTTTCAAGTACTGACACAGCTGCATATATATTTTTCTTTGGTGCTAAAGACATAACAGCTTTACATTTTATTTTAGTAGCATTTTGACCAATAGGATTTTTTACTTTTTTTGATCCATCAATTGTAAACTCTATTGGCATAATTCCTACGAATTCTTTATTATTGGGAACTTTGTTATAAATACATGAACTTAATGCACGAATTAAATCATCACTTTTTACTGTTTTTTCTTCATTATCAATTGCCACTTGTCCTTCTACTACAGAAAACTCAGCATAATATGATGGTATTGTTAATAAAACTTTATCTATCTTAAAATTTAATAATTCCTCACATCTTGAAAATAATTCTTTTAATGATATTAGAGCTTCTTCGGGATTGACAATTATTCCTTTTTTAACTCCTTTAGATTTAACTTCAGATACAGCAAGAACGTGAACTTCATTTTTATAAACTTCACCAACTACTAATTTAACAGTAGAACTACCAATGTCTAAACTTGATATTATTTCTTTCATGTATCCTCCTAATCTATTTAATTATATCAAAAAATATGTTATTTTAAAAGAATTATTCTATAAAATCATATTCTATATTAAATGCAAGTTTTACATCTTTTGTATCACAACTTTCACAAGATATATTGATATAAACTCTTTTTGTTTCTCCACCTTTTATAATATCATTTTCTTTTAATGAAGACTCAATACTAAACATTTCTTTTTCTATTTCAGAAGTAATTGAATTAAATGTTACATTTTTTAAAACAGCATTCTCATTTCCACTATTATAAATATCAAAATATACCTCTTCATTTATATTATCTAAATTAACATTTATTGCTCCATTATATAATTTAACATTATTACCATCAGTTATATAATTAATATCATAAAACTTCTTTTTAATACTCAATTTTCCTGATATATTAGAATATCTTAAATAAAATGTTATATCTAAAACTAAAATTAATACAACGAATATCACTAATAACAACGTATAAACTACTTTACTTTTATTCATTTTTTCTCCTTATTATTCTAATAAAATAATATCATAAAAACATAAAAAAATCATCACATAATAAAAAAAGTTCATTACGAACTTTTTATTACTTTGTTAAAGATACTACAGATGTAGAAGATGCAACTTTTAAAAATTCTTCATTAGTCAAATTATCACTTATAATATAATAATCTTTACCATCCATAGTCCAATTTAGTGTACTTCCAGTAAGATTTCCAAGTACATTTTCATAAAAAACCAGTTCCCCAGACGTGGTATTAATTTCAAATTCTTCTGGTGCCTTACTTGCTTCTTCTATTAATACAAATGATTTATCTCCGGAGAAAGTTAATATTACTCTTTCAGATGAATCTGTTTTTATTGTTTCTTCGTTTTTAAAAAGTGTTCCCTCTGGTAAATACATTGGATATACTATTTCATCTAATTTACTAACACTACAACAGTCTTTGGACGCACTACTATTGACATCAAAGATATCTTTATCAAAATCTGGTTTTAAATTAATTTGAGATATTTTAAAATCAATATTTGTTATACCTTCTTTATTATATACTTCCACTTGTTTAGGCATACAATCCTTATCAAAAATTATCTTTTGACTAATTAAAGAACTATTATTTGGATAATTAACAGTAGAACTTAATATATAACTATCTTCTTTTTCTTCATATACTACATTAGAATCGTTTTCTAAATCTTTTAAAAGTGAAGACAATATATATGCTTGACTACTATTATATGGCCACTCACTTTGAAATTTAAAACTTTTATTAAGTTCTGGCGTTATAACATAAACTCCACTTTCATTTTTTAAAATAATTTGTTCATGATTATTATCCTTATTAATTAATGTTGCTTTATAATAATCCCCTTGCATATAATCAACCTTTACATCATAATGGTATAACTCTTCATTACTAACAATATCCATTTGACCAGTTAATTCATATTTTTCAGTATTTAAATTCTTTTTATATTCAGATATTACTTTATTAGCACTCATTTTACTGCATCCAAAAAGTAAAAAACATACTGAAAATATTAATAATACTTTTTTTATAATAATTCCTCCCTCTTTAATAAAGTATATTTTTATGATTTCTTTATATGAATAAAAATTTTTTTGTTGAAAGATATTGTATTTTTATGTAAAATTAAAAAGGATGGTGATTATATGAAAGTACCTTATGCGCTAAGAGTGTTAAGCGGTGCAAGATTTAAAACTTTAAATAAAGTTATTGACTCTATACATAAAAAAACTGGTAAAAGTAAAATATACCTTTTTTATGATATTGCTAAATGTGCGCTTCTATATGGAGCTGGATATAATGATTATGATATATTTGAATTCTATGATATTAAACATGATAAAAGAAAAACTTTTGTAACAAGATTTAAAAATAAAAAAATGCTTAATATGTTAAATGATCCTGCTTTTAGTGACTTATTTGATAAAAAAAGTCAATTCAATGAAAGATTTAAAAAATATTTAGGAAGAGAATTTGTTAATATGCACACATGTACTCTTCAAGAATTTAAAAAATTTGTTAAAAATAAGGAATATATATTTGCTAAACCTGACGATGGTGATAGTGGAAAAGGAATTGAAAAATTAAAAGTTAGTGATTACAAAAAAGTAGAAGATTTATACAATTATGTAAAAGAAAAGAATTTTGGAGTTTGTGAAGAACAAGCCATTCAACACAAAGATATGGCTCGTATGCATCCAAATTCAATTAACTGTGTTAGAATTCAAACTATTGTTACGAATGGAAAACCAGAGGTTGTATATGCTGCTTATAAAGCAGGTAATGGTGGACACTATGTAGATAATTTGGGATTTGATGGAATAAATATTCCAGTAGATTTAGAAACAGGCAAATTAGTAAAATATGGTAGGACTGAACATAGACAAATATATACTGAGCATCCATATACACATATTAAATTTGAAGGATATAAACTTCCTTTATTTAAAGAAGCAATGGATATGTGTTTAAAGGCAGCATTAGAAGTCCCTGAAGTTAAATTTGTTGGATGGGATGTATATATTGGCCCTAAATGTCCAGGAATTATTGAAGGAAATAATTTCCCAGATTATTATTTCTGGCAACTTCCAATACATAATCCAGAAAGAATTGGATTACTTCCATGGTACAAAAAAAGATTACCAAAATTGTAATCTTTTTTTATTTGTTATGGTTTTCTCATATCAGTTACTTTTAGTGTTGTTCCATCACTTTCTGCTAGAACATAACCACCCTTATTATTATTAAGTTCATATACAGTAGATTTAACACTTTTATACTCACTGCCTGCCAAGCTTTTAGTATTATTTGGTACTATAACATATTGTGGTTTCATAGCTTTGATTAAACTGGATGGAACTTCATTTTGGCCATGGTGTGGGTGCTTAAATATTGAAATATTTTCATAAACATTAGAATCATATGTTTGATATATTTTTTTTAATACAGTAGTTCCAGTATCACCACTAAAATAGAATTTATGGCTGCCATATTTTAAAATCATATTTAATGAGTTATCATTCGTGCTGCCATTTAAATCGAATGGTGATAAAATATCAAATTCGATATTTCCAATTTTATAATTCATTTGAGGAACCACCACATTAACTTGAATATTATTTAATTTTGGAATTAGTCCTTCCGGTTTAACAGCGCTATCTTTACATGTTTTTCTTTCTTTACATGTTCTTGGATCATCTGGATAATATACAGCTTTAACATCAAAATTATCTATTATCTCTTCATGTGCAGCAATATGATTATAATGTAAGTGAGATCCTATCAATCCATCTATTTTTGTTATTCCCATATTTTTTAAAAACTCTACACATTTATGTCCAGGAGAAGGATCTCCTCCATCAATAAATAATATTGTTCCATTACCAATAATTAAGAAACCATCATATCTTCCCAAAGACAAATAATAAATTTTTAAGGTACTTCCCCATATCGCATATAAAGTATAATTACCTTTATTTGATTTATTCCACGCTTGCCCAGCAGAATAGGTTGCAGTTGTTGCAGAGCTTGAAGTTGCCCATCCTAGGAAAACATATCCACTTCTGGTTGGTATTGTTGAAGAAAGATTAATGGTTCCACTTGTTGCATAAATATAGGTTTGTGCAGCTGGAGCACCACTTCCTCCATTTGCATTATATGTAATTGTGCATTTAATCTCATCAGATTTCCATCCTGCATATAATGTTATTCCACTTGTTTTATCATAACTTCTTGCTGATACATTTTTATTTGTGTAATATTGTGTTCC
>CAMUZE010000017.1 GCA_947165135.1 uncultured Clostridia bacterium | reverse complement strand
ACACCACAACAAACGACACCACAACAAACGACACCACAACAAACGACACCACAACGAACACCAGTTGAAGGGGTAGTTATTAAGAAAGCACTACCTAAGAATAAATTGATACTAAGTATTGCTGCGATATTAGGTGCTGTTGGCTCATTCTTAGGTGGAATAGGACTTATGAGAATTGGTGATAAGTTAACTGGAATTGGAGATAAAATAAATCAACAAAACATAATTAATAATGAAATAAATATGAATACTACTGTTGAGACGGGTACAACGAAAATGGAGAAATCTGGTGATGAGCAATCTCCCAGTGAAGAAACAATTGAAGATGAGACCATAACAGATGAGATAGTGCCAGAACCAGAATCTGAAGTTGAAGCTGAGTCTGAGCCTGAATTTGAAGATGAACCTGGAGTTGAAACCGAACCTGAACCTGAAACTGACCATGAAGCTGAACAAGAATCAGAACCTGAGCCTGAATCTGAACCAGAACCTGAAGCAGAACATGTTGATAAAGATGAAACTATTAAATTAGGTGAAGGAGATTTTGCTGTATTGAATGCTCAAAATGGCGATACAAGTATACATGTTGAGGTTGATGCAAATGCACAAAAAACAACATATGAGGAAAGTAAAGATGGAAAGAAAGTAACTAATAATGGAATAGTTCCTCATACACATGTTACAATTAATGGCCAAGAATATACAGAAGTAAAAGTTCCTACTATGGAAGAGCAAACTAGTGAAAATGGCGTAAGTTTTGAAAATTATAATGGGTCAGCTGCTGAAAGAGCAAATGCTGCTCAAGCAATTGTTACTGGACAAGCTTCTGGAGAAGTTGCAGATGAATTATATAATCCAATAATTACACATGATGATGCTGCAGATGAATTAGAAGAAGCAACTCAAGGACATAGTTTGTTCCATCATTAATAAATAATAAGGAAGGAAAAGAGAATGGAAAATTTAACAAATCAAATTTTAGAATTGGATACGGGACATAAATACTTTATATTAAGACAGGCATTATATAAAGGAGTAACATATTATTTAGCAATAGAAGTAACTGAAGATGAAGAAAGTTTTACTAATAATTTCTTATTCTTAGAAAGAATAGATGATGGTGGAAAATTTATAGTAAGAGAAGTTACGGATGAAAACATACTTAGTGTACTTGCTAAAAATATTAAAATTGAACAATAATTGCATAAAAATAAAAAAATCTTTCCAATATTTAATTGAAAGGATTTTTTTATGGCAAAAAATAAAGTTGAATTAACTGGTGTTAACACCAGTGGTTTGAAGACGTTAAAAAATAGTGAGATGAATCAATTATTTAATGATTATCATAATGGTATAAAATCTGCTAAAGAAAAACTAATTAAAGGTAATTTAAGATTGGTATTAAGTATATTACAAAAATATCAAAATAGATGTGATAATATGGATGATTTATTTCAAATAGGTACTATTGGATTAATTAAAGCAGTAGATAATTTTGATTTATCTTTTGGAGTTAGATTCAGTACATACGCTGTTTTTATGATTGAAGGAGAAATAAAAAGATATATACGAGATAATAATCAGATAAGAATATCTCGTACTATTAAAGAATTATCATATAAAATTATTAATTTTAAAGAAGAATATTTAAAAAAGTATTATGAATATCCGCCTAATGAGTTAATATGCAAAAAATTTAATATTAGTCCTTATGAACTGAATATTGCTCTTTCTTCTTTAACTGAACCTGTTAGTATATTTGAACCAATATATAATGATGGTGGAGATACTATATTATTATTAGATCAGTTAGAAGACAAATCTAATAGTAATGTAAATGATTTTTTAGCACTAAAAGAGGCTCTTCTAAAGATAAAAGAAAGGGAGAGATTAATTATAACAAAAAGGTATTTAATTGGTCTTTCTCAAGCTGAAATAGCTTCAGAATTAAATATTAGTCAAGCGCAAGTATCGAGAATAGAAAATAGTGCATTAAATAGTATAAAAAAACTAATCTTATAATATAATGTAATATGAAATTATCAGAATTACAAAAAAAAGATATTGTTGATATTAAAAATGGTAAAAAAATAGGTAAAATAATTGATGTTGAATTTGATCAATCTAATGGTTATATGATTAAGTTTATCATTGAAAGAGCTCATTTTGTTAGAAGTCTATTTTCTCAACCAGAAGAATTAAGTATTAAATTTACACAGATTAAAAAAATGGGTGAGGATGTAATACTTATAGATATAAATTAAAAAATATGATAAAATTAACAATATGGAAAAGGAAAATATTAAACTAATTTTATTAATATTATTATTTATTATTATTGATTTTATTTCTAAAATTTTAGTAATTAATGTATTAAAATCTAATACTTTAATAATAATAAATAATTTTTTAAAATTAATATATATTAAAAATACAGGAGCAGCTTTTGGAATATTAAGTGGAAATATTATATTATTAATAACTATTACTATATTTTTCATATATTACATAGTAAAGGAATTAAAAAATAAATCAAATAAAAAATTATCAATTATTTCGTATATTTTAATTTTAAGTGGCGCAATAGGAAATTTAATTGATAGAGTATTTAGAGGATATGTAGTTGATTTCATATCATTTACTATATTTGGAAGGGAAATGGCAGTATTTAATATAGCAGATTCTTATATTACAATAGGTGTAATACTTTTATTGATTTCAATGTTAAAGGAGAATTTATGGAAGAAGTAATTATAGATGAAAAAGATAATTTAAAAAGATTAGATATTTTTTTAACTGAATATACTCATGAAAGTAGAAACTTTATATTAAAAAATATTAAAAGTGGAAATATATTAGTAAATAACGAAAAAGTAAAAGGTGGATATATCATTAAAACTAATGATGTAATTAAAATTGGATCATTAAAAGTTGATACAGAGATAAAAGCAGAAAATATTCCTCTTGATATATTATATGAAGATGATGATATTTTAGTTGTTAATAAGAAAAGTGGTATGGTAGTTCATCCTGGTAATGGTAATTATTCTCATACCCTAGTAAATGCACTTATGGGTTATACTGAAGATTTATCAGATGAAGGTGGTACTGAAAGAGTAGGAATAGTTCATAGAATTGATAAAGACACATCTGGAATACTTTTGATTGCTAAAACAAATGAAGCTCATAGAATATTAAGCGAAGGTTTTAAAAATAAAACAATTAAAAGAAAATATATAGCTTTAGTACATGGAGTAATAGACCATAACCAAGGTAAAATAGTTGCTCCGATTGGAAGAAGTAAAATAGATCGCAAAAAAATGAGTGTAACTGATGATAATGGTAAAAATGCTGTAACTAATTTTACTGTGTTAGAAAGATATAAGAATGCAACACTATTAGAACTTGTTTTAGAAACAGGAAGAACTCATCAAATTAGAGTTCATATGGAATATATCAACCATCCTATCGTAAATGATCCTTTATATTCAAAAAGAAAAACCATAAATAATTATGGTCAAATGTTACATGCAGCTTATCTTGGATTTGAACATCCGATTACACATAAATTCTTAGAATTTGAAGTAAAACCGGAAAAAGAATTTTTAGAAATATTAGATATGTTTAAAAATTCATAAAATATGTAGTTGCCATTAAAATAAAGGCATACAACCCATAAATCATATATGGTATTAATAAATACGATGCTTTTTTATCTATTTTCTTTGTTTCTAGAAATAAGAATATACTAGATAAAAATGTTGTGGTTGTAACTGCAAAACCTAAAAACGGACTCATTAAATAGAAAAAGAAATACATAAATAATTCATTAGAAAAATAATTTGTAAGTAATATATATAAATAGTCATTATTTTTAAGTATATTAGTTTTTTTACTTACTAAAATAATACTAATAGTAATCAAAATATATATAATAAACCATATTATACTTATTACTTTTCCAGAAAGGGCAAAAAATGGTAAATTTAACATTTCATAGTATTCTTTATTATATTTAAAAATAAGTCCACTTAATAACCAAAGAAATAATATTCCTATAAATAGAAGTATGTCTTTTATATATTTTTTAATAATTTTCACCTCTTTACTAATACTATGAATAATAATAAAATAATATTAATGAAAAGGAGTTAACAATGAACATAAAGATTAATGACAAAGATGATATAATTTTAAAAATATTGCATTATTTTATTACTGAAGAAAATTATAAACCTGTAATAATTAATGGAATAGAAAATGAAATTTGGCTTGAAAATATGCAAAATGATTTAAAATTAATTAGAATAAATACAAATTATATTCATAATGAAGAACAGTTAAGGGCAGATACATTTAAAGCTCAAACAATTATGAGGAGTATAAAGAGAAGCACTTTATCATTTAGAATGAATATGTTAAACTTGCTTTTAGACACAGGAGAAGCTGTTAAAGTTTTTGATACTAAAAATATTGAAACTATTAAAGTTGATGATATTGGTGATTTTAAATCTAATAAAGTTGTTAATGAGTTTTTTCCAAAAGTAAAAGATAATATTTTAAATGAAAAAGCTGATCCAATAGAATTCTTTAAATTAACTGAAGATATGAATCAGAAGACAATAAAAAATGAAAAGAAATTACAAAAAATATTCAGTCCTAAGAAGCCAATAATAACATATGGACTTATAGTTATAAATATAATGATATATTTATTTGCATTAACATATGGTGCAGATGCTGTTAAAATGTTAATGGCTAATAATTATGTATTGGTAAAGTATGGTGCATTTTATAGATTATTTACTTGTATGTTTTTACATATTGATTTCTTGCATATAGCGTTTAACATGTATGCTTTATATGTATTAGGAGCACAAGTAGAAAAGTATTATGGAAAAACTAAATTTTTGCTTATATACATAATAAGTGGACTTTTGGGTAGTGTATTCTCATGTGTATTCTGTAATGAATTTACTCTTAGTTTTGGAGCATCTGGAGCAATATTCGGACTTTTTGGAAGCATAATATATTTTACTTATTATTATAGAGCAACACTTCAAAATTTATTGAGAAGTAGTTTATTACCAACACTAGCAATAAATTTAGTATTAGGATTTATAATTCCTGGTATTGATGTTTTCTGTCATATAGGTGGCTTAATTGGTGGAATACTTATGGCAATGATAATTGGTGTAGAAGATGCAACTAAGAAGAAAGATAGAATAAATGGGGTAGTAGTACTTATACTTATGTTTATCGCTATGGCATATATAATGATGACAAAATAAAAAATGTTACTTGAAGTAACATTTTTGTTTTTTATATCGATCTATAAAGTCCAACTGCTTTTCCTAAGATGTAACAATTATCTAATATAATTGGCTCCATTGTATCATTTTCAGGTTGAAGTCTAATATGATTATTTTCTTTATAAAATCTTTTTAAAGTAACTTCATTTTCATCTGTCATAGCTACGACAATTTCACCATTATTAGCATTTTTTTCTCTTTCAACAATGACTATATCTCCATCATATATTCCAATATTTATCATAGATTCACCTCTAACTTCTAGTGCAAAAACTTCATGATTCTTAGGTAATAATTCTTTAGGTAGCGAAAAATATTCATTAGGATTTTCAATTGCTTCAATTGGATTACCAGCTGCTACTTTCCCAAGCAATGGAATGGATGCAACATTATCGTGTTTTTCATCAAACTCATTTGGAACATTTAGTTCAATTGTCCTGAATTTACTTTCAGTTTGATTAATATATCCTTTTTTAGTTAAATTTTTTAAATGAACAAACATTGTCGCAGTACTACTTAAATTGCATAATTTACATAATTCCCTTATTGTTGGCGCATAACCCTTTTCTGCAATAAATTTTTTAATTGTATTTAGTACTTTCTCTTGTTGAGTAGTTAATTTTTCCACACTATCACTTCCTATATACATAATAGCACACAAATGTTTGTTTGTAAATATTTTTAATATATTTATGATAGCAATGTTGTTACTATAAACTCTAGTTGATTATTTCCTTTTTTTCATCATCATAATTAATATTTATGAATTTATACCATGTCCAAATAGGTCTTTTATTTCCAATATCATAGTGATAGTCTGATTCGAATAACTTTGAATAGTAACAATCTATTCCAGATAATGCACACACTGTACTAATATGATTATTATCAGAATTTAAAAGACTTTCTTGTTTTGATCTTATTACATGTGATAAACAAGGTATATATAAATTAATTCCATTTGTCCACAATCTAATTGCATAGATATATTTATGCTCTTCATAACTTAAGTTTGGATCAATTTCAATTTGTTTTAAAATACTTGAATGTAGAAATAAGAAACCATCAAAAGGTACTGCAGTTTGATATGGATGATTCATCTTTGAAAAATCTATAGACTTATTAAATTCTAATGTTGGTAAATAGTAATAATAATTAGTTATATTCTTTTCAATGTTTATATATGGTTGATAATTATCTTTATTTTCGTTTGATTCCCATACCCAACTTGTTAACGCAGCTTTTTCTCCACATTTTTTAACATTTTCACATAGATATTTATCCCAATCATCTAATAATTTAATACTTGAGTCAATAATTGCAACATAGCCTTCATCAATATCTTTAGATATTTTATTTAATATTTTACAATATGTACTATCTTGATCAAATGTTATAAATTTTTTAATATGTAAATCAGTACATTCTTCTTTAGTAGGTTGATTACTAGAAATTGAACCTATAACAAAATTAATATTATTAGTACTTGAAGCATTTTTTAAACAATATTTAATACAATCTTTATATTCTCTATATAAATCTACAATTAATACAGTTATAGTTTCTTCTTTATTTATGAAATTTATCATATCTGTTTGTTTCTTGCTAAAATATGATATTTTTCCAATATAATCTTTATTTTCTAGTTCACCACTTTCGGCATTTAAATATATTATTCTGTTTTTAAAGTCTATTCCTGCGAATTTTTCAAAATCATCTATTGTTCTAGTTGTTCCAATCCCATATTTCTCTAATAGTAATTTGTTGTTTCTGTTATCTAGTAATTCCATGAATCTATTTTTTTCATTTTCCATTCCATTTTCAACTTTTGAAAATTTTGAATTTGGTCTACAGTAGTGATGATAAATATAACAAACATCAGAATTATATACATTCCATCCATGTGTAAATAAATTAATATCCATAAATAACTCATCACCATAAAAATACATATCAGGATCAGGAAAAACTTCTTTGTGAACCTCACTAAATGAGAAAAAATTTCCTCCAGAAATAAATGCACTCCTTTTGTGAGCTTTAGGATCGCCTATACTTAAAGAATCACAATAAAAAGCAACGAAAGGGGAGTCGATATAACGAAATCCTTTTACATGCATTAATCCACCACCTGTAGGCTTGTCAAAAATTTTGTCATCTAAAGGAAGGTCAATCATACCCTCAGAATAATTAGCTGGATAAAAACTAATAATAGCTTTATCATCTTTTAAAGATAAAAGATCTTCTATAAGTTTAGTGTCCCAATGTTTAACAAATCTCATATGTGAGTCAATTTGGTAAACATATTTTTCATCAGTTATCATTTTTTGACAAAGATATCTTGCATAGCATAATCCTTTTGCTTCTTTTACTTTAAGCCATACGACTTTACAATTATCTATTTTTTTAAGTTCTTTATAATCCTTTTCATCGTCGCTTTGATAGCAAATTGAAAAAGATATTCTTTCTGGAATATCAGCCTGTATTAAAGCACTTTTAACAGTATCTAACAATTCAGGATCACAATAAGATGCTATTTCCACTAATATTTTATCCTCATTCATTTAATCACTTTTTACTTTCTTTACTATATATAAGTATATCATAAAATACTATTATTGTGTTGTATTTATTTTAGTTTAGTAAGATTTTTATAGTAGAATTTTCTTTTACTTTTGTATTTATTTCTGGTGAAGTATCTATTACTTTTTCACCATTGCCAATGAATTCTGGTTTTAATCCTTTTAATTCTTTTTTGGCTTCCTTTTGTGTCATACCAATAATGTTTGGAATAGTTATATATTTAATATCATTCCATCTATATGATTTTGGTAAGCCTGTTGTATCCTCTTTAATATTATAAATTGAAATTATATTTTTAAATACATTTTTTGCAATAGGAGCACTAACAACACCTCCATATTGTGTAACACTTTTTGGATGATCGATAGCAATATATACTACATATTCTGGATTGTCTGCTGGCATAAATCCAATAAATGATAAAACATAATTTCCAGACATATATTTTCCATTTGATCCAACTTTTTGAGCAGTACCTGTTTTTCCACCAATTCGATAGTTCTCAACATATGCATTTCTTCCGCTTCCATTAGCAACTACGCTTTCTAAAGCATATTTAACTAAATCACTTGTTTCTTTTGTAATAATATTATTTCTTTTGATGATTGGTTGTTTTTTATTATCCCCAATACTTGAAACTATATATGGAGTATATAGTGTTCCGCCATTAACTATGGCTGAAACAGCAGTAACTTGTTGAAGAGCAGTAACACTTATTCCTTGACCAAAAGCAGTTGTTGCAAGTTCTACTGGACCGATTTTATCTTTTTTAAACAATATTCCGGTTGCTTCACCACTTAGATCAATACCTGTTTTTTTACCGAAACCCAATTTATCAATATAGTCAAATAGTTTATCTTTACCAAGTTTAAGTCCTAAGTTTACAAATCCAGGGTTGCATGAATTTTCTACAACTTGTACATAAGTTTGATCTCCGTGTCCTTTATGTCTCCAACAATGTAGGGTAGCAGAAGCAACTTTAATTTTGCCTGTGTCATAATAATGATCTTCAAAAATATTAACAACATTTTCGTTTATTGCAGAAGCAAGCGTCACTATTTTAAATGTACTTCCTGGTTCATAATTAGACCATATGGCGAGGTTTCTATTAATTATTTCATCACTATAATTTTGGTAATTAGTTGGATTAAAAGAGGGAAGGCTACTCATTGCAAGTATTTCTCCTGTTTTTGCTTTCATAACTATTCCAATAGCTTGTTCTGCATTATATTTTGTATATGCTTGATTAAGTTCATTTTCCAATGCCAATTGAACATCTAAATCAATAGTTAGATATATATCTTTTCCACTAATTGGACGTTCATATATTTCTGGTAAATCCAATCTTTTTCCTTTGCCATCACTATAATATTTAATATTACCATTAATACCGGTTAGTTCCTTGTCATATTTTAGTTCTAAACCACTTAATCCTTGATTATCTATTCCAGTATATCCAATGACATGTGAAAGTACGTTATCATATAAATAGTTTCTTTTGCTTTCTTTTAGTAAGTAAACCCCATCTAAATTAAGTTCATTTATTTTATTAGCAATATCATAACTAAGATTTCTTCCCTCGGGATGTACTCTTTCAATAGATGTTTTTTTAGTAATATGTCTTAACATTTCATTATAATCATTGCCAATTATATTTGACAAAAGTTTTGCAGTTTCTTCTTTATTTTTTATTTGACTTGTAACTAAGTATAAACCAACCGTAGTAATATTATCTACAATTACTTTACCATTTCTGTCTAATATTTTACCTCTATCTGCTTGAACAGTTAAATTTCTACTCCAAAGGTCATTTGCAAGTTTATTTAATTTTTTATATTCAATTACTTGTATATAGAACACTTTAAATAGTACCAAAATTAGTATTAATAATGATATAAATAGAACATTCCTTATTCTTTTATTTTGAATGCTTTGAAACATGATATCACCATTAAATCATATTCAAAAAAAAAGAAACTATTTAAGTTTCTTAAAAGTTAAAGTATTCAATTTCAGGTGCTGATTTAGTTGTTTTGATTTCAGATTGTTCTTCATCTGGTATTGTTTGAATTTCTTGCTGTTTAGATTCTTCTTGATTAGATATAATTTTAAATTCTTCGTTAGCCCTTTCTTCAGCTTGCTGTATTCTTTGAACATCATCTAAACTGCTTCTTAAATTATCTTCTGAGTAGTTTTCTAAATCATTTTCAAGATCAACAGCTTTTAATATTTCAGAGAAAGACGTTTCGCCAGCCAAAGCTTTTTCAAGACCATCTTGAAGTAAAGTGATAACACCACTTTTATAAACAAGCTTTCTTAATTCACTTTTAGGAAGAGCATTAGTAATTGCATCTCTAATATCATCATTTATGTTTAGTACCTCATAAAGACCAATTCTTCCTGCATATCCTCTAAAACAATGCTCGCATCCATCTGGATTAGCATCATATATCTCATTTACATCTTTATTTAATACTTTTTTAAATATTTCTTTTTCATAATTACTTATTGGTCTTAATTTCTTACATTCTGGACACAATCTTCTTGCTAGTTTTTGAGAGATAATACCTTCTAAAGAAGCACCTAGTAAGTATCTTTCAACATCCATATCAGTAAGTCTTTCAATTGTATTTAGTGAGTTATTAGTATGGATTGTTGACAAAACTTTATGACCTGTAATAGAGGCACGAACTGCGATTCTCGCTGTTTCATCATCACGAATTTCTCCAATCATTATGATATCTGGGTCTTGACGTAAGATACTTCTTAGAACATTTGCGAATGTAAGACCAATTTCAGATTGTGCTTGTACTTGATTAATTCCTGCAATATCCATTTCGACTGGGTCTTCAACTGTTATGATATTAACATCATCGGTATTCATCTTTTGTAAGATAGAGTAAACTGTTGTTGATTTACCAGCACCAGTAGCACCAGTAACTAATATAATGCCATTTGGTACTTTAATCATCCTATCTATTTTTTTAATTGCTTCATCTGAAAGACCCAACGTGTCTAATCCTTGCAAACTTTTAGAATAATCCAAAATACGGATAACAACCTTTTCACCATTATTTGTAGGTAAAGAAGAAACACGAAGGTCAAGGGCACGCTTACCGAGTCTACTTTTAATAGCACCATCTTGTGGAAGTCTTGTTTCCATTATATTCATACCAGCAATCATTTTTATACGTGAAATCATATTCCTTTTATATTTTTCAGGAACAATAGAATAGTCAGTTAAAATTCCATCAATACGAATTCTAATTCTAACGCTATTTTTAGTTGGATCAAAGTGAATGTCACTTGCATTACGTTTGACAGCATCAGAAATAATTTCATTTGCAATTTCAACTATAGGAACTTTTTCAAAGTCAAACTCTTTCATCGCATTTTCCTTTCTATTCTATTCTATATTATATTATATATTAATGTTTAAAGTATTTCAAGTTTATTATTGCTTTAAAGCCCAAAATATATTATATTTAATAATAGAGAAATAGGTGATGGTATGAAATATTTAAAAGCATTGTTAGTAATATCAATAGTATCTTTTTTCGTTTTTGGATTGGATTTGATATATAACATTAATACTAATGCCGAAGAAAAAAGTGAGTTATGGAATAAAAATAAGTATTATTGTGAGGGAAAAGAAGTTAATATTGAAGGGTGCTACAAAAGAAGTGATCAGGGTACATACAGTGATTTAACTAGAGCAAAAACTGGTTGGGCATATGATTCTATGTATAATGGTAGTGCAGATCCACCTCCTATGGATTACTTGGAAATTAAAAATGCAAAATTTATGCAAGCTTATACAGTACTAAACAATGATGAAAAAGTTGTTTTAGGTGCATGTTATCATGGGTACATAAAGAGGTATTCTGATGGGAAAAAAAATTCATGTTCTTCTTGGGAAATATGGACTAATGAAATAGTGGGAGAGAAAGATGCAGAACATACTACAGAAGTTATTATTCTTACTGTTACAACTCCTGAAAACAATAATACATGTGTAAGTAGAAAAATGCAAATTATAACAAATGGTTCATTTAGCATAGGGCATCATAGCATACCTAAACAGATAGATACTCCAGAATATGAAGGATATAAAAATGGGTCTTGCCCTCAATATTTTGCATATTCATCTGAATTAAAAAATATAGGATTATTTTTAAATCCTGAATTAGAGTATGTTTTCACTGATAATCCAAGTGCAAAGATTAAAAGAACAGGCCTAGAAAGGTTTATAGATGGATTTTTAGATGTAGATTTTGATTCAAGAGTTGGTGGATGTACACAAAAAGATGTAGAAGAGGAAGATAAAGCGAAAGAATGTTATGAGAAAAAACTTAAATCTGTAACAGATTATAATTGTCCCCCAAATATAAAAGATTTTAATTTGGAATTAGGAAATTATGAGAAAGAATGTAGTGATCCTAGTCTATATGGTCACTATGCATACTCAGTTGATTACGGAAAAGAATTAAAAGAAAAGTATACTACTTTAATAAAAAATGCTTACGCTGAAAAAATTGAGGTATGTACTTTAGAAAATTGTAATTTAACTTCATCAGAAATTACGTCAGTACGGAATAAGATGAAAAATACTATTTGTGAATTTGGATGTAAAATAGCAGTTTATCAAACACAAAGCGATACGAAAGAAGGAAAATGTGTTGCTTGTGGGGGAAGCCAGGGAGTAACATATAAATGGACAAGCAAAGATGCAACTCCAAGTGGAAATTGTGCAGAAGTTGATTTAAGTTATGATAAGTGTTTAGGCGATTCTAAAACACAAGAATGTAGCGAGTGTTATGAAAAGGCATATGCAGGTTTATCAGATGAAAAAAAAGCTTGCTTACTTGAAATATTAAGTGAAAAAGCTGAAAAAATTCAAGAATATAAAGATGAAGTCGATGAGCAATTCGAAGACTTTATACCAGAACTTGAAGAAACATTAGTGGATGTGTTAACTGAGATTTGGGATTCTAGTTTTAGCATGTTTTATATTCCTGGGCTTGAAGGTGGAGGATTTGGTCAAAAAGGTCAAAATTGTAATGAAGTTCTTAAAAATAATGGTGTTAAAATAATAAAAGGAGTAATAAATATACTTAGAATAGCGGGAGCAATCATAGCAATAGCAAATGCAATGATTACATTAGTACCTGCGATAATATCAAAAGATGCAGATGGACTTAAAAAAGCAGGACGTAAGTTGGTTGTAATGTCAGTAGTACTAGCAATAATAGGAATATTACCATCAATTATATACTTAATTGGAGTAATATTTGGTTATGATTTAACATGTATATTTTAAAAAGAGTTTTAAAACTCTTTTTTTATTGAAAACAAATTAATAATAAATTATAATTATAATAGGTGATGATATGAGTAATAAGGGTTTTACTTTAGTTGAAGTAATGGCAACGATTGCTATATTAGGTATATTAGCAATATTAATCACACCTTCAATTATTAATATCAGAAAGGATATGTTACAAAAAACATATAATTCAAGATTAACCTTAATAAAAAATGCAGCATTAGATTATGCTAATGATAATTTAGATCAAGTTCCGGTTTTAGACACTAGATGTTTAAATGTTACAGTTGAAAAATTAATTGATGATGGCTATTTAGCGGGAAGTGATAATAATAAAACAGAGATGCATAATCCTATAACAAATGAGAATATGAATTCAAAAGTAGTATGTGTAAAATATTCTAGCAATGATGTTATGAATAGAAAGTTAATTGCAGAGATTTCGGAGTAGTATTATGAGAATGTCTAGTGATTTTTTTATAACTAGGAAAGAAGTTCCAAAAGATGAGAGTACTGTTTCATCTAGATTATTATTAAAAAGTGGAATGATTTTTAAAAATGATAATGGTATTTATACATATTTACCTATGGGTCTTAAATTGCTCGAAAATATTAAGAAAATTATAAGAAATGAAATGATTAAGAGTTGTAGAGCAGAAGAAATATTGATGCCATCTTTGGTTTCATCGATTGTATTTGATGGTAATGAAAGAGATTCTTTATTTAATAACGAAATGTTTTTTGTAGATGGAAGGGATAATAAAAAGTATTCTTTATGTGCTACTCATGAAGAATTATTTACCATGCTTGTAAAAAATAAAATAGAAAGCTACAAAGATTTACATTTTACTTTATTTCAAATCAGTAATAAATTTAGAGATGAGGTAAAAACAAAATATGGTCTTGTTCGAAAAAAAGAATTTTATATGGCTGATGCATATAGTTTTGATGCTGATGAAGGAGGACTTGACATTAGTTATGATAAGATGTATTTAGCTTTTAATAATATATTTAATAAAATGGGAATAAATACAATTATATGTAATTCTGATCCCATGTCAATGAATGGTACGGCTAGTGAAGAATTTCAAGTAGTATGTGATTATGGTGATAATGAAATAGTTAAATGTGATAGTTGTAGTTATTGTACAAATATTGAATATGCAACTTCATATGACAAATATAAAAGAGAAGATAATAAATTATTTGAAAAAAGTATTGTAAAAGTAAAAAGTATTGATGAACTTAATATAGATAAAAGCAGTATATTAAAATCTGTTATTATAAAAGTAAATGATATCTATAAGATGATTTTATTAAGAGAAAATTCTGAAATTAATATTTATAAATTATATAAATTATTTAAAACTAGCAACATTGAATTTCCAGATGATTATGAATTAGAAAAAATAGGCACTTGTTTAGGATATATTGGACCAATTAGTTCTACTATGGAAATAATAGCTGATAATGAAGTAAAAAGTATGTCTAATGCAGTATGTGGAGCTAATAAAAAAGGATTTTATTATATTAATGTAAATCCTGGAATAGACTTTAAAATAAGCAAATATTCTGATATTAAATTATTTGATGAAAATTCATTATGTCCAAGATGTAAAGGTAAAGCAAAAATACTTCATGGAATAGAAGTTGGACAAATATTTAAATTAGATACTAATTATAGTAAAAAATATGATTTAAAATATACGGATGAAACGAATAAAGAACAATATGTTTATATGGGTTCATATGGAATAGGACTAGATAGATGCATTGATGCGATAGTTGAAACTCATCATGATGAAAAAGGTATTATATGGCCTATGAGTGTAGCTCCATATAAAGTTGCAATTGTTCTAATAAATGTTAATGACAGAGACGCATATAGATATTCTAAAAGGTTATATGAAAAACTAAATAGTTTAAATATAGATACTATTTTAGATGATAGATATGATACAGTAGGGGTAAAATTTAATGATATTGATTTAATAGGTGTACCTATAAGAATAACAATAGGACAAAAATTTCAAAATGGATTTGTTGAATTTAAATTAAGGAATGAAGAAGAGAGTACTGATATAGAATTAAATAGTATACTTAATAAAGTACTTAATGAAATAGATAACTATAGTGTTTGAAAGGAAGAGAGTTATGGAAGAAAATAAAAATAGTGTTGTTATTTTAGCAGTATCAATTGTAGTTTTATTACTTTGTATAACTGCATATATATTTTTAAAAAACAAAAATAATACAATTGATGTTAACATACAAGCAGTTTCTAATGATACAAAAGAAATTGAGGGCTTAAACGAATTACTAAGTAAAGCTAAATTTGTTAATAACCAAAAAGAAGAAATAATTAAAGAGGATTTCGATGATAATATTAATATTTCTGTAAAAATAGAAAATCAAACAATTGCAATAAGGGCACTTAATAGAAGTATTAACGTTACATCTATAGAAAATCCTATTTCAGTAAGTACATTTTTTGTCGGTGGAGAAGATAGTTTACCAGTTGATATATATGTGCTAAATAAAAATGATAAGTTATATCATATTAGTTTCTCTGCAACAGATTTTGAAAAAACTGAAGTTAAAATATTAGAATTTGCAATATCTGATGTGGAATCATATTCTACAAACGTGAAAGATATTGAAAATCATGAAGAATGGTTAAATTTTGTTGTTGCTAAAACTAAAGATGGAAAATATTACACAGATTATAATTTTGGTGGTGACACAGAATATACATTTAGAGAAATAAAAAACAAAGAAGAAAAAAATGAAGAAGATGATAATAAAGAAAAAGTATATGGAATATTATCTACTTCAGATGTTAATCCATTTAAAGATTTGGATTTTAATAAACGAATTGTCAACGATGAAAAGAATATTGATTTTGATAATGCATCTATAAAATATACTTATGAAAATGGAAATGAAATAACATTTGAAGTTATTGATGTTAAACAAGTAGGTTTATATTGTGATGAGAGTGCTGGACCATGTGATAAAATTATATATTTAACTAATAGTGGAAATTTATATGTAATAGATTCTGAAGATGATAAATTTGATAATGACGTATCCAAAGCGAAACTAATATCAGATAATGTTAAAAATTTTACTTTAATGCCTGTTATTGTTTATGATATTGCAACAGGTGGAGAACAAAGTATTGTTTATAGAAAATCAGATGGAAAAACATATCTATATGATTTTAATGATTCAAGTGAAATAACTCAATATAAAAAAATATGGGTAGATCAAACATATACAAATCCATTATATATTGTTTCTAAGGAAGTAAAAGTTGATGAATATTTAAAAACAAAAGAAGGAAAAAATATAGTTGCTAAAAAACTGTTTATGTTTGATGGTCAAGAAGAAGATGGTAATGGAGATTCATTTATGTTTATTTACATTTTAAATGAAGATAATTACCTATATTATACAGAAAACTATACAAAAGGAAATATGACACTATTTAATGAACTAAAAGTAAGAAATGTAGAAGTTCGTGATGATGATTTTATAGTAACATATATTAATGGTAAAAAAGAAACAATAGATGCATATTTATTATATGAAGCAAAATAATTAATGAGTTATTGAATTTTATAATAAATTGTGTTAAAATCTATTTATCTTTGTGAAGAAATAGTAGTGAAATTATATTTATTTTAAGAGAGTTGATTATATGGTGAAATATCAATAAATAAATATTCATGAATTCACCTTCAATTAAAAAGAACGTATAACGGCGTTAACGTAAATGAGAGCATAAAATATTATGAATTAAGGTGGTACCGTGGGATAGACTCACCCTTAAGTTATAATATTTTTTTATTGGGAGGAAGTTATGATAGAAAAATTAGAAGAAATTAAAGAGCATGCATTAGATGATATTAACAAGTGCAATGATGAAGTGACACTAAATAATGTTAAATCTAAATACGTGGGTAAAAAAAGTGTATTTAATGAAATAATGGCAGGTATGTCAAGTTTATCAAATGATGAAAAAAGGGAAGTTGGAAGCAAATCAAATGAAGTAAGGAATTTAATTACAGAAGCTCTTGATAATAGACTTAAAACTATAAAAGAAGAAGAACTTAATAAGAAATTAAATAATGATAAAATTGATATTACACTTCCAAGTAGAAAAAAGAAAAGAGGTACTTATCATCCACTTACAATAGTAAGACAAGAAATTGAAGACTTATTTATATCTATGGGATATGATGTTGTAGATGGGCCAGAAGTTGAAACTGATGAGTATTGTTTTGAAATGCTTAATTTACCTAAAGACCATCCTGCAAGAGATGCACAAGATAGTTTCTATATAACTGATGATATACTTCTTAGAACTCAGACAAGTGCAGTACAAATAAGAAGTATGCTTGCAAATGAAGAAAAGAAACCATTTAAATTAATCTGTCCTGGTAAAACATATAGAAGAGATGATGATGATGCTACTCATTCACATGAATTTAGTCAAATTGAAGGACTAGTTGTAGGTGAAAACATTTCACTTTCTGATTTAAAAGGAACATTAGAAATATTTGCTAAAAAAATGTTTGGTGAAAATAGAGAACTAAGATTTAGATCCAGTTATTTCCCATTTACTGAACCTAGTTATGAAGTAGATGTTTCATGCTTTAAATGTAATGGAAAAGGATGTAATATTTGTAAAGGAACTGGATGGATTGAGATTTTAGGTAGTGGAATGGTTCATCCAAAAGTACTAGAAAATTGTGGATTTGATTCTAAAAAATATCAAGGATTTGCATTTGGTGCGGGAATAGAAAGAATTGCCTGCCTTAAATATGGAGTATCTGTAAGAGATTTCTTTACAAATGATTATAGATTCTTAAAGAACTTTGATAGAAAGGAGTTATAATATGATACTTAGTAAAAAATTTGTTAATGATTATACTAATTTAAATAATATTGATACTAAAGAACTGGCTGATTCAATGGTTAAATTAGGTAATGAATATGAAAGTGTCACCAAATTAGTTCCAGCAACAAATCTAATTATTGGTGAAGTTACATCATGCGATAATATAAAAGAAAGTGATCATTTACATGCATGCAAAGTTAATATTGGTAAAGAAACATTAAATATTGTATGTGGTGCTCCTAATGTAAGAAAAGGTCTTAAAGTTATAGTTGCTTTAGATGGAGCAGAATTACCAGGTGGAACTATTAAAAAGACAATAGTTTTAGGTCATGAATCAAATGGTATGATATGTTCTTTAGCAGAACTTGGTATAGATAAGAAATTTTTAAGTGAAGAAGATATCAATGGAATACATGAATTAGATAAGGATAGTCCTGTTGGAGAAGATCCAATTAAATATTTAGAGTTAGATGATGAAATAATTGATTTTGAATTAACTGCTAATAGAGCTGATGAATTAAGCATGTTAGGTTTGGCATATGAATCATCCGTTATCACCGGCTCAAAAGTAAAATTACCTGATACTGATTATACTGAAATAGATAAAGATATTAATGATTATTTGACATTAAAAATTGATACTCCTAATGTATTTACATTTTTGGTTAAAAGAGTAAATAGTATCAAAATAGAAGAAAGCCCATTATTTATGAAAAATAGATTAATGGCTTGCGGTATAAGAAGTATTAATAACGTAGTTGATATTTCAAATTATGTTATGCTAGAAACTGGTCAACCTTTACACTTTTATGATGCTGACAAATTAGGAAAAGTACTTGGGGCAAGAAATGCAACTAACGGAGAGAAAATAACAACATTAGATAATCAAGTAAGAATATTAACTAGTGATGATATTGTAATAACTAATGGAAAAATCCCTGTTGCTTTAGCAGGAGTAATGGGTGGACTTGATACAGAAATAGATGAAAACACTAAAAATGTTGTAATAGAATGTGCAATATTTAATCCAATAAATATTAGACGTACATCCAAAAAATTACTTAGAAGTGAAGCAAGTATTAGATACGAAAAAGGGCTTGATGTTAATAGATGTTATATGGCTATTGAAAGATCTTGTCATTTATTAGAAAAATACGCTTCTGGAAAAGTTTTAAAGGGAATGTTAGAATATAATACTCTTGATAGAAAAGATAAAATAATAGAGATTAGTTTAAATAAAATTAATAGTGTTTTAGGATATGATTTAAATACTAAAGATGTTAGTAACTGTTTTGAAAGATTAGGATTTAAGGTTAGTATTAAAAATGATATATTTAAAGTAAGTGTTCCAACTAGAAGATTAGATATATCTATACCAGAAGACTTAATAGAAGAAGTAAGTAGAGTATATGGAGTAGATAATATTAAGAGTACTCTTCCAGTATTTGAAAGTGTTGCTTCAACTTATGATAAAAAAAGTAGAGCAATAAGAGATATTATGGTAAGTGAAGGACTAAATGAAGTAATTACTTATTCATTAATAAATGAAAAAGATATATTTAAATTCACTAATGATGAATTTGGTATTATTAAGGTGTTAGATCCGCTTACTGAAGAAAGAACAGTATTAAGACATAGTATAATTACTTCATTAATTGATGTATTTAATTATAATAAAGCAAGAAATATTAAAGATATATCAATATTTGAAATCAGCAAATGCTTTAGTTTAATTAATTCTGAATATATAGAAGAAAATAAATTAGCATTCTTATGTACTGGTACTTATACCGAAGGATTAAATAAAGAATATTATGATTTTTATGTTATAAAAGGAATAGTAGAAAACTTATTAGATACGTTAGGATATAAAGGAAGATATTCATTTGAAGTAAGAGCATTTCCAGAAGAAATGCATCCTACTAAAACAGCCTACATCAATGTTTCTGGTAAAATAGTTGGATTCTTTGGTCAAATACATCCAAGAGTATGTAAAGATGAAATATATGTATGTGAAATTAATTTAGAAACTTTATTTGAAAATAAAACTGGTAGAATTAAAGCAAAAGAAGTATCTAAATATCCAGGTATATCAAAAGATGTTTCATTCATTTTACCAAAAGATGTTACAAATCAAATGATAATGGAAGCAATTAAACAAGCTGGTGGGAAACTATTATCTAGAGTAGAAGTTTTTGATTATTACGAAGGAGATAAAATAGATAAAGATAAGAAGTCTATTGCATATAATCTATACTTTGAAAGTAGTGAAAAAACTTTAGAATTAGATGAAATAATGCCAATATTTGATAAAATAATAGCTGAAGTTGTTAAAAAATACAATGCAATTTTAAGAGATAAATAATATAAGAAAGAATAATTCTTTCTTTTTTAATTAAAATTTTGTATACTAAGTATGATAATAGGGAGTGCAGTATGAGAAAATATTTAAATATAGTTTTATTGCTAATATTATGTTTGGTAATATATGGATGTGAAAAAACAAAAGTAACATTTAATTATAATTGTCCAAGTGTAAGCAATTATGAATGTAATGTATCTAATAAAAAACTAAACTGTACTTTTACAATGCCGGAATGTAATGGAAAAGAATTTATAGGATGGTATGATAATCCTACAAATGGGTCTAGAATAAATCTAGATAAAGATTTTGAAGAAAATACAACATTGTATGCACATTGGATAGATAAATCAGTTAATCCAACACCAGTAGATCCAACTCCAGAACCAACAGAAAATACAACATATAGAATAGTGTTTAATGCAAATGGGGGAAGTGGAGGACAAACATCATCAATAGAAGTAAAGTATGAAGAAACATTACCACAAATAAGTGAAGAAAAACCAATAAAAGAAGGATATATATTTACAGGATGGTATGATAACTCAGACTATACAAGAGGGGAAGTATATTATGACGAAAAATGTGAAGCAACAAAGTATTATGATAAAAAAGAAAATATAATTTTATATGCAGGATGGAAAGAAAATCCAAAACCAGTAGATCCAACACCCGAACCAACTCCAGAGGTTGTTAAATATAAAATAACATTTAATTTAAATGGAGGAAGTGGAACATTACCAAAAGATATCAGTATAGAATATAGTGAAACACTACCAAGTATAAATACAAGTGCACCAACAAGAACAGGATATGAATTTACAGGATGGTATGATAACTCAGATTATACAAAAGGAAATAAATATTATTCAACAGATGGAAAGTCAGTAAGAAACTTTAATAGAAAAAGTGATATGACATTATATGCAGGATGGAAGATAAAGACATATACAATAACATTTAATTCAAATAATGGAAGTGGAGGACAAAGTGGAAGTTTAAGTGCAACATATAATGGAGAATTACCAACAATAAGTAAGAGTATACCAACAAGAAGTGAATATACATTTACAGGGTGGTATGATAATAGTGATTATACAAAAGGGAAAGAGTATTATAATTCAAGATGTGAAGCAGTAAGGAATTATGATAAGACAAATAATATAACATTATATGCAGGCTGGAGCAAAGTAGTAATAGTACAGACATATGAAGTAACATTTAACATAAATGGAGGAGTAGGAAACGTACCAAGAACAGTAAATGCAGTACTAGGAAGTGCAATGCCAAGTATAACAACAAATGTACCTTCAAGAAGTGGATATACATTTATGGGATGGTATGATAATTCTGACTATACAAAAGGAACACAATATTACACAAATAAAAATGTATCAGCAAGAAGTTATGATAAAACAACTAAAACAACATTATATGCGGGATGGAAATCAATTTTAACAGATTACGTAATTAAATATAATTGTAATGGTGGTTCTGGAACTGCACCAGCTGATCAAAAGGTAAAAGTAGGCAAATCATATACATTAAATAATAATACGTGTACTAAAACATATAGAAAGTTTGCTGGTTGGGTTGATCCAACAAATAAAGTATGGAAAAATAAACAAAGCGGTACATGGAATTATCAAAATGGAGATAACGGTATAAAGGATGGAGTTTTAGTTTTGAAAGCCAAATGGGAAATTCCATTGTCTGCTAATGACACAGCGAGAAAGCCAACCTCAAAATATGCTGGGGAGTGCTCTAGTAAAACAAGTGGTGGGGTTTACAACAAAATGCCATTCTTAAAAGTTGGTGAATATTGTTCATTTGAAAGCCCTACATTAAAATATTATATTGAGCAAACAACTAAACACCATAGGACAACATACATTTGGGTGCAAGATGCATATAATCAAATGAGAGTGGCTATGACCGAAACAAATGCGGATGGAACTCACAAAACGCAAAAAAGTGAAGCGATAATGAAACATGAAATAAGTTCAAAAGGATATTCCAATAAAGGACTTGTTGGTGTAAATGCAAGTGCGATGATACCTTATGGAGATAGTAATCCTCCTAAAACATGGAATGGACAACCAAGAATAAATTTGTTTATAAATGAAGGAAAAGTAATTAGATATGATCCAAATACATTCTGGTTTCATCAAAGACATTATGGTCTTGCCGAAGATGGAATATTAAAAGATTATTATATGGGACTAACCAAAGATTTAACAAAAGCTGAAAAAGTTAAAAAGGCAATTTTAAATGATAAAGTAAAATATACATTTGGATGGTTTAAGCCATTAATAAAAGATGGAAAGAGTGGGTACAACGCTTCCAGCCCTGGTGATTGGGATAGTACAAATATGCTTATGTCACTATGTCAAATTGATTTAAATAATTTTGTAATATTCTCTAGTGCAACAGCTGCAAGAACTAAAGAACAAGGGGCAATATCTTATCATCAAGAATTAGATTTACTACTTGGTTTAGGATGTAAGTACGCATATGGTTTAGATAGTGGTGGATCAACTAGTTTCTTCTATAAATCTAGAAGCACCAAATTATATGGCCCAGGAAATTTGTATGATAATAGAAACATAGCTGATATAGTATATTTTGTGGAAAAATAACTAAATAGAGAAGAATAATTGGTATTAAGTTAAAATGTTATACATCTATAAAAAAGAGAATTATTAAAAATAGAAATTTTTTTCTTTACTTTTTACCAAACTCTAGTTAAGCAATAATTTACAATATATAAATTTTCCACATATGATAGTGGTACTAGAGCAGAATTAGGATATTATGAATAAAAAAATGTAAATAGTTTTGTTTATTTACATTTTTAAATCATATAAACATTATCATTTACTTCATTAGATACATTTTCTAATTTTTGTATTCTAGTATCTAAATTTTTAACTTGTCTTTCTAATTTACTTATTCTTTCATTTAATTCATTATTTTCATCATAATAACCCATTTGTTCATTTGTTATATTTGGATTCTGATACATATATGGATTAATATTAGGTCCATACGCTTGAATCTGAGAATTCATATTATACCCATTAGGTGGAATAAACATTCCAGGATTATTATAGCCTTGATTTATATTTTGATAAAACATATCTCTATTTTTCATATTTTCACCTATCATAATATATGACAAAACATTTAATTTAGTGTATAATATTCTGGCAAGGAATGATTATATTATGAGATTAAAACATATAAAAAACGCAGATGTTATTATTGCATCTTCACCATATTTAATAAAAGAACCAACTTTATATAAAGGTAAATGGAAAGAATTATTTAATAATAATAATCCAATTGAAATAGAAATAGGGACAGGAAAAGGTAAATATATTATTGAAAAAGCTTTAGAAAATCCTAATATAAATTATATTGGAATAGAAAAATATGATAGTCCACTAGTAAATGCTGTTAAATTACTTGAGAACATAAATATAAATAATCTTAAACTAATTTGTTTTGACGCATTAAATATAAATGAAGTATTTGATGAAGAAATAGACAAAATCTATCTTAATTTTTCTGATCCATGGCCTAAAAAAAGACATGAGAAAAGAAGATTAACTTCTAAACAATTTTTAGATAAATATGAACTATTGTTTAAAAATGATAAAAAAATTCAAATGAAAACAGATAATGATGATTTATATGAGTATTCTCTTATATCATTTGAAGAAAATGGATATGAAATTATTAAAACAGATACTAATTATATAGATACAATAACTACAGAATATGAAGATAAATTTATTAAGAGTGGTAAGAATATAAACTATATATATGTTGTTAAAAAATAAAAATTTTGCTATAATTTTAATGAGTAGGAGATAAAATATGTTTAAAAAGATTATTATAATTATATGTTTATTCTTTTTAACTGGTTGTGCACTAAGTATAAATGATATGTCATATGAAGAAATAATTAATATGAATCTTAGTGAAAATAATTTAAGCAATGTTAATAGTATTGGATATAAATATTATTTACCAATCAACTTTAGTTTGTATAAAGATGATGGGTATAATCAGGTATTATTATCAGGTAGCAACCTATATTATATGTACATTGATGTTGTAAGCTATCATTATAAAAAAGATATAACTACAGAACACGAAATTGATGATTTCAAATATTATGAATTTGTTAAAAATGGAAAAAAAGGATACTTAAAGATAACCAAAAATAATGATAACTTTTTTGTTGAGTTGTGTTATAATTATGCTATAATAGAGGTAGAGGTAAAAGAAAAAGATTTAAAATATGCAGTATCAAGAAGTACAATGATTTTAAGTTCAATTAAATACAACGATTTGATAATTGAAAGAAATGTCGTTGATGATAATACTGATATAGTTGAGAATGTATATTCTATACCTGAACCTGAAAATAAAAATAACAATAAAAATGTTCTTGAGTATATCAAAGAGGATGAATAGAAGAAAGAGGTGCTTTCAAAATGGGTGTTTTCAGTAAACTAAAAAATATCTTTTATGATGAAGAAGTTATAGAAGAACCAGAAGCAGAATTAAAAAAAGTTGATAGAGAAGTAAGAAATGAAGTTGAAAAACCAAAAATTGAAGAAATTAAAGTTATAAAAACTGAGCCAGTGGGAGATATTAAAGAAGAATTTCCAGATAAAAAGATAGATGATACATTCAGTGATAGGGAACTATTTAGAAATGAAAGAAAATTTAATTTTACTGAGTTAGATGAAGATGATGTAGTACTTCCTTCTAGAAGAAATGTATTAAATACAGATAGTAAACCAAAAGCTGATATAGTTCTTGATACTCCTACTGTTCAATTAGAACAACCAAAAGTATTCAAGCCAAGCCCAATTATTTCACCTATATATGGTATTCTAGATAAAGATTATAAAAAAGAAGAAATAGTAAGTAAGCCAATGGAACCAGTAAAAGAACTAGATACCCCTGCTAGAGATTATGATTCTGTTAGAAGAAAAGCTTATGGGACTCTTGAAGATGAACTTGAAGACACATTAAATTCAATGAATAAAATTACTCCTGAAGTCATCAGTAAAGAGGTAGAAAAAATTGATAATGATGTTGAAAAACTTGAAGATAAACAAACAAAAATAGAGGATATAATTAGCGAAATAGAAAATACTACAAATGGTGATGTATCAGTAGGTGAACTTGAGGATAAACTAAAAATAGAGCGTTTTGATGATGAAGAAGAGGAAGAAAAAGTAGACAAAACTATGACTGATAGTACACTTGAACATGATTTATTTAACTTAATTGATTCTATGTATGATGATAAGGAGGAATAAAATATGGGATCACTTAGTAGTATATTACCAATAGTAATTTACATATTATTAATAATATTTTTAGTAGTTGCAATTATTATTGGAATAAAGTTAATACTTGCACTTAATAAGATTGATGCATTAGTAGATGATGTTACAGCTAAGGTGAAAACTCTCGATAGAGTATTTAGTGTTATTGATTTTGCCAGTGATAAAGTAGCGATACTTGGTGAGTCAATTATAGGTAAAGTTAGTGCTTTAGTAGGCAAAATATTTAAAAGAAAAATGAAAGATTTGGAGGATGATGAAGATGAGTAGAAAATCTGGATTAGTAAAATTTATTGGAGGACTTGCTTTAGGTGCTGGATTAGGAGTTTTATTCGCACCTGACAAAGGTGAAAATACTAGAAAGGTATTAAAGAAAAAAATTGATGATTTAGTTGTAAAAATTAAAGAAGTTGACTTAGCAGAAGTTAAAGATGAACTTCTATATAAAGCAGAAACTTTAAAAGCAGAACTAGCATCTTTAGACAAAGAAAAAGTAAAAGAAGTTGCATTAGAACAAGCTAATAAAATTAAAACTAAAGCAGAAGAATTATACAAATTAGCAATTGAAAAAGGAACTCCAGTAGTAGAAAAGGCAACTGATGATGTAAGAAGACAAGCATTAAAAGTTGTAAAAGAAATTGAAAAGAAACTTGATAGTAAAAAAGAAAAATAAGCACTTATAATAGTGCTTTTTAATTGCAAAAATATATTATTTTTTGTATACTAAATATGAAAATAGGAAGTGTATGTATGAAAAAGTATTTTAATATAATTTTAGTACTAATAACATGTTTAATAATGTATGGTTGTGAAAATACAAAAGTAACATTTAATTATAATTGTGAAGGTGTAAGTAATTATGAATGTAATGTATCTAATAAAAAACTAAACTGTACTTTTACAATGCCAGAATGTAATGGGAAAGAATTTATAGGATGGTATGATAATCCTTCAAATGGGTCTAGAATAAATCTAGATAAAGATTTTGAAGAAAATACAACATTGTATGCATATTGGAATGATAAATCAACAGAACCAACTCCAGTAGATCCAACACCAGAACCTGAGCCAGAGCCAATAGAAAATATAACATACAGAATAACATTTAATTTAAATGGAGGAAGTGGAGGACAAACATCATCAATAGAAGTA